>JALYZZ010000004.1 GCA_030948675.1 Bacteroidota bacterium
CATTAAATACCAAATTTTCATTGTTAAGCTTTCTTCTCTTCATGTTGCTAAGTTTTTATTTACAGATATGTTGTTTTTGATTGCGATTTTTATAGTTGCCGCATGCAACTAAAATCCAGTTACAAAACTAAGTAATTTTTTAGATTAAAAAAATATCATTTGAACGGGAGTCAAACCAGCCAAGATCACAATCAGGCACTTCCCCTCCCCCGCTCATTTAAGTGTTCCGAAGGACACTTAAATGGAAAAGAAAAACCAGGACTGTGTCCGGTAAATTTTAAACAAGTTCCAATTCTATTTTACCTTAAGTAGTTGTACAATAATCTATCGCACTGCTATATCTATAATGCCATGTTTCATATACAATACCTGCCCTTACAGGATTTTCATTAAGATAGTTTAGTTTTTGTTTCAACGTCTCATAACCGTATCACTCTATAGGATGATTATCCTGCTGCCAAAATTGAAAGTATTTATTGTTACTATTCTTTTCACCCGCTCGCTTAAACATCCACAGCATCCATTCTTTTCTGCTTTCAAATGCATTCTGTCGTATCGCTTCTTCTATCTTTTTACTTGTAAATTTCTTCGAATCACGCATTGTATCTGCCAGTTGAAGGCCGTCCGTACTGCGGGCAATCAAATGAACCCTTTACTCATAATTATCCAGCCATTAATCATTAAACCTTTTTCCTGCTGACAAAGCTTCAAACTATTTATTATGATGTCTTTATAAAAAGGTCTGTTTAATGCATCTATCCAATTTATTACAGCAAAAGTTATAAAATGAGGGTATTGACTGTCGCCGAAACGATAACGAGTTGCCATAGCATTTTTGAAAATCAAGGTATAGGTAAAATTATTGGCACACAACCTTTTTTGTACCGGACGCAGTAATACAGCCATTTTAAATTTAAGTGCCCTTCGGAACACTTAAACTAGCGAGGGTATGATCAATGCTGCTGGTATTGCTTTTGCAACCTGTGCTAGTTAAAATTAACCTGAATGAGCAATCAAAATAAAGTAGCCTACATAACAGGAGGCAGCAAAGGAATAGGATTTGGTATTGCACAAAAATTATTGGCAGAGGGAATGCGGGTGGCTATAACCAGTCGTAGTCTCGATGCTGCAAGGGAGGCGGCAATCGCTTTGGGTAACGATCCGTCGAAAGTGCTGGCATTGGAGTCAGAGGTCGGTTCGATGGCTTCAGAGGTAAAGGCGGTGCAATCGGTGATAGCGCATTTCGGCCAATTGGATGTGCTGGTGGCTAATGCGGGAGTTGGACATTTTGCCCCTATAGATGCCCTGACCGAAGAAGATTGGAAAGCAACTATCGACACTAACCTGACAGGTGTGTTCAATAGCGTAAAAGCTTGCCTCGACCCATTAAAACAATCGAAAGGATATATCATCACCCTTGCGAGCCTTGCAGGCACTAACTTTTTCGCAAACGGTTCGGCCTACAATGCAAGTAAATTTGGACTGGTCGGTTTTAGTCAGGCTATTATGCTCGACTTGCGTCAGTTTGATATCAAAGTAACTACCATTATGCCGGGATCTGTTGCAACACACTTCGGTGACCACGTTCCCAATGAAGCGGATGCATGGAAAATTCAACCAGAAGATATCGGGCAAATGGTGGCGGATTTATTACAAATGCATCCGAGAACTTTACCCAGCAAAATAGAAGTAAGACCTTTAAAACCGGGGAAAGGGTGATGCTTACAGTGTATGCGGTTGATAACGGTAATGCAGATACTACTAAAAACAGTGCTACGGCAGAAGGTTTGAAACGAGGCGCCGCTATAATGTTATTCTTTTGTGGCTGTACATACGTAAGCAAGCATTTCAGATGTACAATTGTCGCCAAATTGTTGCTGCAAAGATTGCTTTAATTTTTGCTTTACCAACTCAACCGCAGAACCATCCCTGTTTTTAAAAAACATGCTCAAAGGGGTACCTGTTAGAAAACCTTTTATAAACTCTTCCGAATTGGGATAGGTAATCACCTTTTTTACAGGTTCTATAGCAATGTGTGTAAATCCGGCGGCGGTTAGCTGCGCCTTAATTACACTGGTATCATTAAATGAATAGGGGCCGTTTTGTAGAAAGTCGGGCGCTTCGTTTTTAAAAACTTCGTCCATCACATCGTGTATTACCGCTGTCCACTTATTTTGATCCAACGATCCCCAGGTATTAAAAATATATATACCACTTCTCGCCAGCACCCGGTTGACTTCTTCAAAAGCCCTCGGTTTATCGGGAAAAAACATAACTCCAAACTGACAAATGACGTGATCAAAAGTGTTGTCTGCAAAAGAAAGATTTTGTGCATCTGTTACATCCCATTGTACCCGGCTATCGCCGACTTTTGTTTTTGCAACTGCCAGCATGTCTTTGTTGATGTCCGTTGCAATAAGCCTTCCATTTTCACATAGTGCATCCACAATATGCCTGGTAACCCTGCCGGTACCGCATGCAAGTTCCAGCATCATTCGGCAGTCTTGCTTTTTTATCCTTTGTACAATATCTACCGCATACGGTTCAAACAGGTACGGACCCAGATATCTGTCGTAGTTCTCAGGTATGCTTCCCGAGAAAAGAAGTTGATCAGTCATTTTTGCTAGTTTTAACAGTAACCGGGAAACAGCCTATTTACTTCCTTGTTTCGTTGACGCCATCATTCCCGCCATAGATTGCACTGATTTGTGATCGGTAATTTTGCCTGAGTCGTTGAAGGTAAAAATGTCAACATCTCTTATTTTGAAACTTTTGCCGGCTGTTTTCATTGCCATAAAATCACCTTTAAAAGTGCCGCTCCAGTCTCCGTACACCATTACTCTATTTCCATCAGCCACCGCTTCCAGATTTTTTGCTTTATAATCCTTCAAATTGCTCAGCCATGCTTTTAGTCCTGCCTTTAGAGTGTCTATGCCTTTTAATGCAGGCATGCTTCCATCGCCGTAGTCAACAAAGTCGGGCGTTGCATTTTTAAGTGTTTTATCTGCATCTCCCTTCAATAACGCATGCATACTTTCCATAATTACCTGCTTATTTCTTTCTTCCTTGCTTTCGGTGGAGTTAGACGTAGTTGAAGATACCGGCGCAGTGCTATCAGAGCCGGTAACTTCATTTTTAGAACTAGTGTTGCAAGCCACCATTAATAACACCGGAGCGCATAGTAAAACAAGAGTCTTTTTCATTGTTTTTGGCTTTAAGTGATTGAATACATAAAAGTTAGAAAATAAACAGGAGAAATGCAACTTCCACAAATAACTGAACCTTTGCACAATTGGTGCTGCTTATATTCCCTCCTCTTTTCCATTATCCCTTTACCGCTCCTAAGTTACAAATGACTCCCAAAAGCAATCCTGTAGGTTTCTTGAAATATAAACCGGCTTTTCATTTGCAGCAACTTTATCAGCACGATAGTTAAAATGCGTCATGCAACTGCCATAAACGGCTATATTAACGCTGGTGGAAAAGTCAAAGAAGCATATTTAGAGTATTGGCTGTAAATTTGTTTCTTCTTTACCTGCAACTAACACCTGCGGTCAAAATAAATTAAACTTTTAAAATATTTTTTATGGCTTTAGAATTCACGGATGCAAACTTTCAATCGACTGTTTTAGATAGCGATAAACTTACAGTCATAGACTTTTGGGCTGAATGGTGCGGACCTTGTCGCGCTATCGGCCCTGTAGTAGAAGAATTGTCTAAAGAATATACAGGACGCGTAAATATCGGGAAGGTAAACGTTGACCAGAACCCGACATTGAGCGTTAATTATGGCATTACGTCCATTCCGGCAATACTCTTTGTAAAAGACGGTAAAGTAGTGGACAAGCAAATAGGAGCTGTTCCTAAGTCTGTTCTTGACAAAAAGATACAGTCGCATTTATAATAATGACAGACAATATGTAAAAGAGCAGGCTTTAGGGTCTGCTCTTTTTGTTTTAATCAATTTGTTGCTTTTTTTGTCCCAAATAACAGCGACGTTTTAGAACTATTTTCCGTGCAAAAAACTATTTTAAACCCCTTCAGCCACTACCATTGGCTCGCCGTGCAAATTCCTGATGGATTGCGGCACGTGTTTATGCCTAAACAGGAGAATAAATAAAACCGCTATTACCATTGCATATAGAGAAAAAGCTAGCCAGATGCTATGCCAGTTTTTAACGCCTGAGGGAGAGGTATAGTATTGATCAATTAAAAAGCCGCTTACCTTACTGCCAAGAAAAGCGCCTACTCCGTTGGTCATCATCATAAACAAACCTTGGGCACTCGACCTGATGGTGGTATCAGTAG
>JALYZZ010000008.1 GCA_030948675.1 Bacteroidota bacterium
CAGCTATGCTTCACTTTCTAAAAACACTAGCTATTCATATACCTTAGATAATTTACTTTATTACGACAAAACCTTTGGTGAACATACTTTTGGTGTAACATTATTACAAAGCCGGACTGGTTATACAAGAGATACAAGTGTTATTACAGGAAATGGTGTGCCTTTATCTTCTCAGCTGTGGAACTCACTCTCAAGTGGTACGATTACAGGACAACTTAGTACCGGCACCGGTCTCATTCAACAACAGCTATTGTCCTACATGGGAAGAATTAACTACGGCTTTAGGGATAAATATTTGTTAACGGTTTCAGCTCGCCAGGATGGCTCTTCTGTACTTGCCCAGGGTCATAAATATACCTTGTTCCCTTCTGCAGCAATAGCCTGGAGAATTGACAAAGAAAAATTTATGAATGTTAAATGGGTAAATAATTTAAAATTAAGAATTGGTGCCGGTGTTACGGGAAACTCAGCTGTAAGTCCTTACCAGACACTGGGTCCAATAACATCACTTTTTTATCCTTTTTCTGGTTCAATTACTGCCGGCTCAGTGCCAAGTTCAGTTTTTGCTAATAAGGATTTGGGATGGGAAAAAACAACTCAATATAATCTTGGTATAGATTATTCATTATTTAACAGGAGAGTATCGGGAAGCGTCGATGTATACACATCCACTACATCAGATTTGTTATTGAAGGCAAATATTCCTACCACTACAGGTTTTACTACCACTTATGAAAATATTGGTAAAACGGCTAACAAGGGTATTGATATTTCTATAACAACAGTTAACGTTAGTACGAAAAATTTAACCTGGACAACCACTTTAAATGCTTCGTGGCAAAAAGACCATATTGTATCATTGTCAAATGGAACTCAACCGGATATCAGCAATCTCTGGTTTCCTGGCCAACCCCTTGGTGTAATTTATGGTTATAAGGCTTTGGGGTTATGGCATAAAGGCGATTCATCATCCTTCAAAGCATTTAATGCTAATAAGAATGCATTTTATCCCGGCAACGTAAAAGTTGAAGACCTGAACGGCGATAATAAAATTGATCCAAACAATGATCGCCAGATCATTGGATTTACCAGGCCTCGCTGGATAGTTGGTATGACCAATACCATTAATTATAAAGGTTTGGAATTATCTTTCCTCTTGTACGGAAGGTTGCATTATATGTATAGTTATGGAGGTGAAACAGAACCAGCGCGTTATGTTACGAGGCAAATTAATTATTACACTGAAAATAATACAAATGCCGACTTTCAAAAACCGATATTTAATGCTGGTGGCGCTCCACTCGATCCCTATTATGCTTCATTAGGTTACCTGAAAGCCTCATTTATCAAAATTCGAAACATATCGCTAGGCTATAATTTTGCCAATAAAGCATTATCCGGAATAGGCATCTCCTATTTAAAAGCTTATGCGCAAGTACAAAACCCCGGAATGTTGTTCTCTCAAATTCACTTCCTTGATATGGATGTAGTTGGCCCAACCTGGAATCGTGGTTTTACATTAGGAATTAATGCCTCATTTTAATACTACTAAATTTGAATTATATGAATAGCTATAAGAAATTAAATAAATTAATCATTGTTGCGGCAATGCTTTTTACTGTTGCTTCTTGCAAAAAGAATTTTTTAGATGAGACACTTTCCACTGCAAGAACTACTGACTTTTACCAAACTGATGCAGGCATATTGCAATTAGCAGTGGGTACTTATTATCAAACTTTTAATGTACCTCCAAACGGAGAATGGTATTTTTCTGCTGCGAATTATGGAACTGATGAGTTTCATGTTGGTGGCGATCCATCCAATTCACCCTGGAACAACTATGATCAAACTTTTAATCCCGGACTTACTTCTAATGGTAATTTGGTAGGAGTTAATGTTCAGTGGGATGCTTTATACACCGCTATTGGAGACGCAAATCTGTTAATTCAAAATGCAAGAAATAGTACTTCCACTTCTGCCGCTATTAAGAGCACTTCTTTAGGTGAAGGGCTGTTTATGCGTGGATATGCTTATTTAAGATTGGTATCACAATTTGGGGGTGTTCCGTTGGTAACCTCCCCTACCACTGCGGTATCGTTAGAATTTACACGCGCCACTCCTAAAGATGTTTTTAGCCAAATTGTAGTTGATCTCGATAGTGCTTATAATCTT
Source organism: Bacteroidota bacterium (assembly GCA_030948675.1). Classification (GTDB taxonomy): domain Bacteria; phylum Bacteroidota; class Bacteroidia; order Chitinophagales; family Chitinophagaceae; genus Segetibacter. The sequence continues at coordinate 2,173 of JALYZZ010000008.1, forward strand.
TTACCAAACTCAGGAGCTCCCTATCATATTACAAAAGATGCTGCCGCACATTATTTAGCAAAAGCATATTTATCAAGGGCAAGTGAAATAAATAGTTCATGGAACGCTTCTACAGTAAACTCAGACTTAGCAAGTGCTGTTACCCTTTGTGACCAGGTAATCGCAAATCACCCTTTAGCTCCAAATTTTTCAAGCTTATGGAATTTTACTACTATCAATTCAGCAAATGAAGCTTTACGGGAAGTTATTCTTTCTGCCCAATTTACTAATGACGTAACTACTAATCTCGCCAATGGTAATACTCAGCATTTATATTGGGTTTCAAGATATGATATTCAAGACCAAATGGCGCGGGATTTAACCGGCGACAGGCCCTTTAGCAGGTTAGCATCTACTTACTACGATTACCATTTATATGATCTAGTTAATGATTCAAGATTTTGGAAATCTTTTAGAACTAAAAGTGCCTTAAATGGAAAAACACCGGTTGCTCCAAATGTGCAAGGTGACCTGGGAATCATGTTTGTAATCGATCAGCCAGGTGACACGCGATTTCCTTTGTCCAAAATATGTAAAGGCACATCAGGTACTAATCTTGTTACAGATGTTAATGGCACAGGAAGAAATATACCAACTGTTTATGTAGCCTATCCTAATGGCAGAACGACAGATGGTGCGTTGAACACTGATTTGACAACGGCTTATCAGGCTTTCCCATCTTTAAGTAAATACATGGATGGCTCAAGAAATTCTTTAAATGATGTTGTTGGTCATAGAGATTTTATTTTGGCCCGTTCAGCCGAAACTTATTTAATGGCTGCTGAAGCAAAAATTAGGTTGGCTAAGGCTGGCCAGGGTAGCTATAATGACGCATTACCTTACATTAATGCAATTCGTACAAGGGCACAATATGTTAATGGAGAAAGCAGGTCTGCCTATAATGATGGAGGTAATACGTTGCAGTCTCAATCACTTCAGCCAGCGGGTATAGGCAATTCTTTTTATCCGGGAAACTCATATTATGAATCAAATAATATTCCTGTAACTACTGCGTCCTCTGCAAGTTTGGCAATTACAGATGTTGGTTCATTACCTGCACAAGATGAATATATTATTAGCACTTTAGGATTATCAGGTTCATACGATAGAATGTTATGCCTTGTATTAGATGAGCGTTCCCGCGAATTAATGGGAGAATATCACCGTTGGGAAGATTTGTCCCGTACGATGACTTTGGTTTCCCGTGCCAAGACATTTAATCCTGAGGCAGCACCCAACGTCCAGGATAAAAATAATCTAAGGCCAATACCGCAATCTTTCCTGGATGGTATTCAAGGCGGAGGACTTGCATTAACACCAGATCAAAAACAAGCCATGCAGAACCCAGGATATTGATTTTTAATATATCAGTTTATAAAAGACAGGTGTAAGCCTGTCTTTTTAGTTACAAAAAAGATTTAATTATGAAAGGCATAAAATTTATTGGCTGCTTTGTTTTATTTAGTTATTTATTGTGTTTCATTGTAAGTGCGCAGCAAAAAGCAAATGACGTAAATGCTCCTCTACATGAGTTGCAACCTGGTTATGCTGTGCCTTATAAAATTCCTACGGCAGAAAGTATAAAAACGGTGATGGATAAAATTTATTTTTATTTAGACAGTGTAACGCCTCCCCAATTTATTAATAAACTCACTGGCCAAACGCTCAACAATCCAACGCTTGTTGATACGAACACCATTTTTAAACCCGGCGATTTTAGATTAACCAGTTACGAATGGGGCGTAACCTATGCCGCAATGCTGAATGTTTTTAAAAGTACAGGAGATGATAAATACCTTAATTACACAAAAAAGCGTTTTCAAATTATTGGAGAATATGCAAATGCATTTAAATCATTATATCAAAAAACACCATTAGCTTCTAACCCATTGAGGCAGGTGATCAATCCCCAAGCATTAGAT
>JALYZZ010000060.1 GCA_030948675.1 Bacteroidota bacterium
ACTTATACGATGTATTGGAATACTTCGCCCGGTAAAATTTTCCGGAGGCTTAAAAGTGAAAAAGAAAATTTTTGGCAGAAAAATGACCGGTTGGCAAAAGCTCAAAAACTGGGCTTTACCCCTGAACAGGTTTATACCATTGCCTCTATTGTGGAAGAAGAAACGAATCAGCAGGATGAAAAGGGGAATGTGGCAAGCGTGTACATTAACCGTTACGAATCAGGGATGGCGTTAGGTGCAGATCCTACGATTAAGTTTGCTTTAAATGACTTTAGCCTTAAACGAATTTACGAGAAACATTTACAGGTGATTTCACCATACAATACGTATAAAAACAGGGGACTGCCTCCTGGCCCGATTTGCACGCCTTCCTCCAAAACCATCGATGCGGTTTTGAACGCCCCTAAAACCGATTATATGTACTTTGTTGCAAAAGCAGACTTCTCTGGCCATCACACTTTTAGCAGTAACTATACTGAGCATTTGCAGCATGCAAGAGAATATCAGAAAGCACTGGATGAAATGATCTTAAGAAAACAGCAAAACGCTGCTAAAAATACCCTGTGACAAAGCTTGAGCGGATTATAATACAATCAAAACCGGTTTCATTTGCAGGCCGTACAAGTAAAAAAATAAGGCTTCCAGGCTTTCACGGTGTTCCTTTGTACGATGCGTTTATTTTCTTTGCTGCACAATTAAAAAAATCAGGATTAAATAGCAGGGCAAAGTCTATTTCATTTGATTTTGCGATGGCTATTCCTGCAGTTTTAATATGCATTTTTACCCTTATTCCTTATATGCCCATATCCAAGCAGTTTACAAAAGAATTGCTTCGGCTTACCCGTCATATAACCCCTAATCAAAACTCGTACAACGTCGTTAATAACTTTTTAGAAGATTTCCTAAATACCCCAAGAGTCGGCTTAATGTCTTTTGGTTTTGTACTTGTCATTTTTTACGCCTCCAATGCAATGCTTAGTATTATACGCACTTTCGATAATGCCATTTATCAACATTATAGAAGACGAAGTTTTATTAGAAAACGGATAAAAGCTATCAGACTTACTATCGTTGTGTTAGGACTATTGATGGGAACAATCTTGCTATTAATAGGTCAGGGCATTTTGTTCGATCACATTATGAAGTGGCTAAAGATAAAAGGTTCAGACGTATTTTGGGTTGCTACGCTTCGTACGGTTATCACGGTAACGCTCTTTTTTTATTCTATTTCTTTTATTTACCGGTACGCCCCATCAGTTAAAAAACGTTGGCCAATTATAACCCCCGGTTCTGTGCTTGCTACTTTTTTAATGATGGCAACAACGTCCGGATTTTCTTTTTGGGTAAACCATTTCAATAATTACAATAAAGTTTATGGTTCCCTGGGAACAATTTTAATCCTCATGTTTTTGATTTACCTAAACTCACTTATCCTGCTTTTAGGATTTGAATTAAACCTCAGTATTACCTTTTTAAAATTTAACGTGGAAGACAAAAAAAAAGAACTGCGGAAAGTATTAAAAACAGACAGTTTGCAACAACTAAGAAAGTAAAGGAGATGGTTCACATTCATCTTTAAAGATCACGGCTTTAAGTGCTGTAAAAAAACTAATCAAATATTTTAGCTAGGAACCAAAATTTTGGCTAAGAAATACGGCTTATCCGGCATCTCCAACCTTCACTTCAGATAGTTTGGCTTCTTCACTCTTCTGTAACAAACCTATTCGATAAGAATGTTCAATCGCCTCTTTACTATGCACAAAATGGCAAACTTGCACGCCGGCAGCTTCAATTTTTCTTATTTCTTCTTTTACATTCGTCAGATTTTTCTCGTATACATGCCTCAGATAAACTGCCACTACCCGGCTAGGAAAATGTTTTACAATTCCTGCGTAAATAACAGGGTCTTGCTGCGAGTCGTCGCCAAGCAAAACAAACCTTTGTGTGGGATAAGCTTCAAAAATACGGGCGATACGCATGAATTTGGTTCCATGTTTTGTTGCGCCGGTCTTCCATACTTCTGCCAGCCGTTTTATTTGACTTAGGAGGAATACGCCTTCCGGTAATTCATTTTTTCGTGTAAATTCTTTTATAAAATCGTACAAATTCCACTCACTGCTCGATACATAAAAAAACGGGTTTGGGCTGCTAACAGTGGTGTGTGCATTTGCAAGCAGCTTATAGTGGCTCACCACTCCCTCAAATGGTTTACGGCTGTGAGCGTTTTTTGTCAGCAACACATATAATCGCTTTCTGAGGTTAGATGAATGAGAGATTAAGAATGTATCGTCAATATCAGAAATAAATGAAAACTGGTTAATGTAAGGAATGATGACTGAGCCAATACCGGTAGCAAAAACAGCATTTGTTTCTTTAGAATAATACTGCACCTGTATCTTATAAATGCCGGGAGCAATGGGAGTCTGGTGTTTCCATTCAAAACGAAAAAAACCATCTTTAGCCGCTGTCGTCTCACACACTATACCTCCCCAAACCATTCTTACCGAGGCATTCGGTACCCGAACTACCATGAAAGAACGCAACAAAGCGAAAGTATTCGTCCAAAAATTTTTTCGGTATTTTTTACGAGGCAGGGGACTTAGGTTAAAAACATGCCCAAAGACAATCATTTGTGATACATTTCCATAACCGTGGTATACTTTTACCATAGGTTCATTGGTAAGCCTGAATAAATTCAGTAACTTTTTCTCCAGTCTCTGAAAAAAAGAACGGCGATTATTGGATACGGCAATTGGCATAATGACTAAACATATAAAAAATAAAACATAATGACACAGACAACTATTATTACAATTTTGTTTGTGATCAATCCTATTTCCGGCGGTAGAGATAAAAAGG
>JALYZZ010000054.1 GCA_030948675.1 Bacteroidota bacterium
GACTGAACCAATCGTTTTAGTGCCTTATGCAGATGCAAGCCAGACAGGAGGTACAGTTACAACATGGATGAAAAGCAAATAGAAACAACGCGCTATTAGAATTAATGTAGTTGAGCTATTAAAAAGACCAGGCATAAAAAACAAATGCAGAAGCCACAGTAGCACTACAGCTTAATCAAGGAACAAAGAAAGGAATGGGCTGTTTCATTCCTTTCTTGATTTTTCTTTGGTTACTTTCTGTGTGTCCTGAATGCGACAGTGTGAAAACATTGAAGCAATGCTGAATAGAAGATGGCAGTCGGCCTGCCGCATACGCTCATGCAGAGGGGGTGTGCAAACCACCCGAAGGTGCTGTGTTCAAAAGGCATGGTGCTGAACGTTCGGGCTAAAAGGTGTCGTAAGGCATCAGGTACGTGTAATGAAGCTGAACGCAAGTGAACCTTCTACTTAATGTGTCGAAAAACATAAGATGTTGACAAAACTGTTGGGAAAGAAAGGCTGGCAGGACAGACTGTAACGGAGATCTGCTTTACTGGTTACAGGTCAACCGGCATAAAGAAGGCAGGAGCATTACACAGGCTTTTATTTGGAACAGGAGAGGTTTACTGTTGATGTGCAAAATGCTTTGCAGGAACTCCTGTATTGGAGGACCATTAGTCAAAAGATGTACGGTTCATACTGCAACTCAATTCCGGTAGTGCCGGGAGATGCAACAGCAAGCGTCGGACGAAGCCATAGTAGTGAAGAAGTATCTGTAATGGATATGGAGCGAAGGGCTTCGGTTATCTGGTCTTACTATTTTAAAACACCCGTTGTAAAACAATGGAATGATGGCAGAAGAAAAGACAAAATCGTTTCCTGTAAGTAAACGGATGGTGTACGACAGCTATTTGAAGGTCATGTCGAAAGGTGGATGTGCGGGTATCGATGGGCAAAGCATTGAGATGTTCAATGGAAGCCTGAGTAAAAACCTGTATAAAATTTACAATCGCATGGCATCAGGTAGTTATATGCCGCCACCGGTACGAACAGAGTTTATTGCAAAGAAACAGGGAGGGTTCAGGCCATTAGGCATACCCACGGTTGGGGATAGGATAGCCCAAGGGGTTGTGAAGGATTATTTAGAGCCAGCAATGGACAAGACGTTTCATAGCAGTTCTTTTGGTTACCGGCCGGGAAGAAGTGCCCATGATGCATTAGGGCAATGCCATGCAAATTGTCTTCGGTATGCATGGGTAGTGGATGTAGATATTAAAGGCTTCTTTGACAACCTAAGTCATGAAATACTATTAAGGTTGTTAAGAGAGTTCACAGAAGAAAAGTGGGTATTGCTATATGTGCAAAGATGGTTGGAGGCAGGAATAGAGCAGGAAGATGGGAGTATATTGGAAAGAACAAAAGGCACTCCGCAAGGCGGGGTAGTTAGTCCGTTGCTGGCCAATCTGTACCTGCATCATGCCTTTGACAAGTGGATGGATGAATACTATGCAAACAATCCCTTTGAACGTTATGCTGATGATATTATTATCCATTGTCATAGCAAGAATGAAGCTGAAAAGCTATTGAGCACTCTAGAAGTACGGATGAATGAGTATTCGCTAACACTACATCCTGAAAAGACGAAAGTGGTGTATTGTAAGAATTATCAGCGAAATGAAGACTATGACGGATGCAGTTTTACATTTCTGAGTTATACGTTCAGGCCAAGGAAAGCAATGGATAAATTTGGACGCAACAAACTGATTGTTCTATTTAATGGAGCGATCAGTAGTGCGGCAAAGGTGTTCATTCGAAGGTCAATCAGAAAGATATTAAATCCGCAATGGACAGATGTATCGCTGGAAGCCTTTGCAAATGTGCTGAATGCAAAGATCAGGGGATGGATAAACTACTATGGCCGGTTCTTCAAATGGCGGATGGTAAGAGTATTTAACTACCTGGATTACCTGATACAAAGGTGGATAGCCAACAAGTACCGAGAAACGTCAAAGGGACAAACCCTAAAGAAATATGAGGCAATAAGAAAAGAAAGTCCCTTTATGTTTTATCACTGGAAGTTTGCAATAAAGAAGATTGGATAACAAGAGCCGTGTGAGGTGAGAGTCTCACGCACGGTTCCGTGAGAGGCTTGGGCTGAAATGCCCTTGCCTACTCGACTTTCATCAAGGAAAAGAAAGTGACAACACTGCAATAAGAAAAGTTTATAAAATTTAAAACTTTACGAAGTAAACAATCTTATATTGAAATGAGGTTGTAATCCCACTGAACTCTTGATTAGCATTACTAACTAATATACTTTTTGTCCTCTTTCTATCCACCAACCAAACAACTTGCTGTAAGCGTGTATCGTATCGGTCATTTGGTTGTTACTGTCTACTATTTTGTGCCCTTCGTTGAACCATTCAAAAATTCCACCGTACAAATTATGTACGTTCGAAAAGCCAGCTTGCATTAGCTTTTTAGTAACCTCGTCGCTTCTTTTACCTACGGAGCAATAGACAATTACTTCCTTAGTTTTGGGAATGGATTGTACCAGTGACAAATCAAAGTCTTTATAACCAATGTACACCGAATTGGGGATATGGCTTACATCAAATTCCTCCTTAGAACGGCTGTCTAAAAAAACAGCATGGTCTTTTTTAGCTGCCGCATCTGCTACAGAAATTTTTGGAACGTCGTGTGAAAGAAGCATTTGTAATACTGCATTTTTTACTTTGCTGGTGACACCGTAATCGGGCATATTCAACATTAAAATGATTAATACAATAATGATTATTAAAACAACAGGAAGCCACCAAAACCTTCTTAGCTTCTTCATCACATACTCAATTGATTTCTTTTAGCAAATGAGGCTTGTTTATAAGCAGACGACAAATTATGCGGAAACCTGCTCAATTTATTGAAAGGAAGCTTTAGCAGTGCGCCAATCGTCAATTCTTCAGGATGACTGTATTCCGGCACCCCAATTACAATTTGTTGTTGCGGAACATTCAAACAAACTGTATTGAACAACCGATCCCAAAAAGAAAAAATGACTGAATAATTACTATCTGTCTCCTGCCTTACGATTGAATGATGAATGCCATGCATCCTGGGCGTTACGATCACCTTATTCAACAGCCTTTCTTTTTCTATCGGAAGCCTCATGTTGCTGTGGTGAAATTGGGTAGCACCTTCAAATATGATTTCATATATCAACACGTTCATAGCAGTTGCCCCTGATAAAAAAATAAAAGCGCCCCTGAAAAATACAGAGCCTATTAACTCCCCGAAATGAAAACGGATGGCAGTAGTAACGTCGAGGTCACGGTCGGTGTGATGAACCACATGAAACCGCCACAGCCATGAGAACTTATGATTGAGAATATGCCAGAAATAATTGGAAAAGTCCATGATAAGGAAGGAGACTGCAAACTTCACGCACTCAGGAGCATGATACCTGTAATTCAATCCCCATTGCAATTGCTTGTTCTTATTAGCAATTTTTACCATTGCAGGCAGAAACAACAACCGCAATAACACAAAGGCGGGAATACCCACAACAGCATTCACGATGGTACGTTGTACAATAGGTTCCTGACGATTTCTAAGTTGTCGTCGTTTCTCCCATAAAAACAAAACAACAAATCCCGCCATTAATATTGGGCCGCCCTTTCTGTCAAAGATTCTATTGATAATTTTCATAAACGGAGTTATCAAGACCTCTACAATTACCAAACCATCTGCTCTGGCAATAAGCCTATATTTTGTTTTGTGTTATCAGCCGGCGATAGGTTGCTACCAGTTTTTGTTGCGAGTAGCCCATTCGATACATGAAATAAATAAGAAAAAAGATGGCTTGTGTCTTATAAATTCCGTTTTCAAGATACTTGCGTGCAGAAGTCGTCACCTCTTTTTTAAGTACCTGAAATTTAGCGAGTTTTTTTATTTTACTTATAAAATGCTGGTCTTCTAAAACGATATGTTTTTCACTAAAACCGCCAGCTTTTTTAAACAGGTCTTTTGCTACAAAAAGGCTTTGATCGCCAAAACGGATGGAATCTATATCAAAGCGGGTAAACCAGCAGTTGGCTTTTAAGAACCAATGTTGGTAGTCAAAGGATAGCCTGTAGCAACCGGCGCCGTTACCATTTTGAATGCTTGAAATTATTTCGCTCGTAAAATCTTTCGGTGGAATAGTATCGGCATGCAGAAAATATAGAATGTCACCGGTTGCAAAAGTTGCCCCATAGTTCATTTGTGCAGCACGACCCTTTATGGGTGCATGCACAATCTTAACCTTAGAAGATTCGATATTGCAAGTGGCATCAGTACTTGCGCCATCACTTATAATAATTTCTTTAATTAATTGTGAAGTATCATTCAATTTCAGTTGTTCAATTGTGTTTAAAATACAATCAACTTCATTGTAGGTTGGAATAATAACACTTATCATGGAAAGTAAACACGCCAATGAAGGACATGCAATAATCAATTATTAAAAATCTGCTACATCAGCGTCTTACCTGTAAATGAATGTTTCCCTTTTCAATAACGCTCATTTACAACTTCTGTTTTTATAATTTTATAAACTGAGCAGTCAAACTTTGGCTATTATCACCTGCAACCTGAAGGATATATACGCCTTTTTGTAAACCACCAACAGCAAGACTATACTTTTGAATTCCATTAACACCCTGAACAGTTTTGCTTGTAAATAACTGCCCATTAGAGCCACGAATATAAATTCTCAGTACTTGATCGCCGCTATTTTTCAAAGTAAAACTAAGCACAGAAGAAACCGCCGTAGGATATACGATAAGTGGTTTCACATTATTATTATCACGGCTAAGCAGCTTAACACCTGAACTGTAATACTTTCCGTCAATATTTCCCAAGTTTATTCTGTAGTATAATTTTCCTGTTGCATCAGTTATATTGTCGGCGTAGTTAAATGGCTGTTCGCACCTGAGCTTGTCGGCTGAAAACGTGCGAAGTGTTTTATAATTCAATCCGTCTTCTGAAACTTGTATCTGAAAGTTAGCATAATCTAAAAAACAAACTGTTTTCCATCGCAGCTGTGGTGTATTATTTAAAATAGTTGCCTCAAATGCTGAGAGTCTGACTGTATAATACGAACTATCTACCTGCGCCGAGCTAATTGACGCCGTCAGAACAATCAGGAAGGTTAAAAGTATAGATTTCATAATGTAACCTGTTTAATCATTTTTTCGAAACTTTCAATGCTGCGGTTTTCGACACCACAGTGCTGCGTGTATGTAATTTTTCAAAACAAATACATGCAAAGGTGGAGAACAATTTTATATAAACCGATAGATCTCTTAAAATAGGGCAGTAAAATAAGTAAAACCAACGATGAGAAATTTTGTTTAAAAAAAGAGGTGGTAAATACTTACTTCATCAGAAGCATTATTGGCAAATTATCAGGTTAACAGCACTATTTCCGTTGCCCTCATCCCAAAGGGTGTTGAACGAGAATGTTTTTTATAATCGCTTTAAGGAGGCCATGATACAATGCTTCCACTCGTTTTAAAATATCGTTTATGCCATCATTCATTATCGAAAATGAAAATTTAAGATGATTATTGTCGTTATGGGTAGTCTGAAAAAAAGCTTATCAAAGTTTGATGTTAAAAAAAGATAACGACAACGGGCTTGTTTTTTGCAACACAAGTTC
>JALYZZ010000055.1 GCA_030948675.1 Bacteroidota bacterium
GCTTCGAATTTTTGCCGTTGCCTGTTCAATGCTTAAACCTGCTACATACATCACCCCTACATATGGGATGTTGATGTCGCCTTCGGGACCAACTTTTAAACTATACTTCGCCTCCTGGTAACCATAAATATTAATATTAATCTCATCGTTTGGTCCAATGATATAACCCACCGGTGTTGCAATTGATATATTTGGTTCAAAAGAAAGCACACCGTTGTTGAAAATTTCCAGCCCAAAAATCTTTTTTGGATTAGCTACCTGAATTGTTTTGTTGGTTGTGTCGGAGGTTCTACGTTCGCCACCGCCTGAAGTTTCAGAAGTACCCGGCCGTTCATTTCCAGCAGTGCTAAGGGCATCAGAGTCGGTGTCATCTAAACGACCTTTAAGATTTGCAGCTTCAGTCGCATTCATTCCTCTCGACAATAAAAGAGTGTAAGCCTGCTGCGTACTTAGATTATTTTTCCCTAAATATGCTTTGATTTGACTTAATTGCTCTTCAGACACGTCCGCAGATTTCACGTTTGTCATATTGGAAGGCAGCGCTGGAAACTGGGCAAACAAAAGAGTTGATAAAAAAAGAAACGATATCAGCAGGACAAACTTCATTCTACACATACGACAACTTAAAGAGGAAAAATTTTTTGCAATATAGACTCTTTTTAAAGAATATCCTTCCAAGAGGCAGCGAGTAAAAGTAACCGGGTTAAGGCCTGATAGAAATGTAGAACGACACGTTGAAACTAACGGAAGTGACTGGGTGCGGAAAAGCGGAAGGAAATTGTAATAGTGTAGTACAATTTTTGGAGATGAAAAGAGAAAGGATAGGAGTAATGATGGTAGTTACAAAAAAAGTCAGCCCCTTTTTGTGTTGCAGGTACTGACTTTTTTTAAAACTTAGATATTATTTAAACTTTGTTGGTAAGTAATTTCTAACAAGTCATTAAGATTTAAACCTGTGAAAACTACTTGCACCAGGGAATTATTAGAATGAATTGTCATTAAAATGCGTAGACACTTTTTTTAACGCTGATCCTATTATCTGGTGCATGTCGTAGTATCGGTATTCGGCTAACCGTCCACCGAATATCACTTTTGTTTCCTGGTCAGCCAGCTCCTGGTATTGTTTGAAGATGTTTGTATTCTTACTGTCGTTGATGGGGTAGTAGGGCTCTTTTTCTGCTGTCCATTCCTGTGGATATTCTTTTGTCACCACCGTTTTCGGCTGTGTTCCAAATTCAAAATGTTTGTGTTCAATTATTCTTGTGTAAGGCACTTCCCTTTCAGTATAATTAACAACAGCGTTTCCCTGAAAATTTTCAGTATCATGCACCTCATGGTCAAACTTGAGACTTCTATATTCTAACTGACCGTACTTATAATCGTAAAACTGATCAATTTTGCCAGTAAACACAATTTGGTCTGCAAGTGAATCCCACTCTTCACGAGCTTCAAAATAATCAATGTCTAATCGCACCTCAATGTCTGCCAGTAATCCTTCCACCAATTTATTATATCCACCTATCGGTATCCCCTGGTATTTATCGTTAAAGTAATTATTGTCGTAAGTAAACCTGACTGGCAGTCTTTTAATAATAAATGCCGGAAGTTCTGTTGCTGCCCGTCCCCATTGTTTTTCGGTATATCCTTTAATCAATTTCTCATATATATCCGGACCGATAAGAGATAGCGCTTGTTCTTCAAGGTTGGCAGGCTCTGTTATATGAAGCACTTCGATTTGCGACTGAATTTTATCGCGCGCCTCTTGTGGCGTTTTTACACCCCAAAGCTGGTAAAATGTGTTCATATTAAACGGCAAGTTGTACAGTTTGCCATCGTACAAGGCCACCGGCGAATTGGTGTACCTGTTAAATTCAACAAATGAATTCACATAGTCCCAGATGAACTTGTCGTTGGTGTGAAAAATGTGTGCACCGTATTTATGTACATTTATCCCTTCAACATTTTCGCAATAAACGTTACCTCCAGCATGATTTCTTTTATCAATTATCAGGCATCTTTTTCCTCTTTTTTTTGCCTCATGTGCAAACACAGATCCAAACAATCCTGAGCCTACAATTAAATAATCATACTGTTTTTTACTTTCCATGCTTTATTTTATTTCATCCTTATATAAATAATCATTCCAAACAATGCACAGGTTAACTATAGAACTGATACATAAAGCGCGTTCTTGAAAAGTACTGCTTATTAAAAAAATCTTTGCGAGCCGAGTAGCCTAAACGAACAATTTAGCTTCGTTTGAAAACAGATGGTATTTTTTTAAGAAAACCAAAGACCGGCTGCGTGGCCAGGAATATTTTAGCGAATTTATCCTGAGCTTCTGGTGAAACGGGTGTATAGCTTAAAGTTTTACGCATTTTAAGAAAGGCAACCAGCCCAAGTAAATTATACCACGCAATATTAAACTGCCCTTTTCGAATACTCTTTAAATGGTTGATAGCGACCGTAATTAAATATTTGGTTCTGTTCTTCGAGAAAAATTTGTAGACTATCCCCAGTTCATGCTTTGATACAAATACCCGCAACCGTTTACTCGTTCTATGTATTTTACTGGCGCGATGCTCGACAATAGAATTTTCGAAAAACTTTACCGAATACCCTGCATTTAAACAACGTAATCCGTACTCCCACTCATTTACATACAGAAACATCCAGTCAGCATATCCGCCAACTTTGTCATAGGTCTCTTTTCGCAGAATGGCACCACAACCGATAAAACCAATCGTTTCGTCGCCATCTTTCCACTTCCAGTTCGCCTTTGTATATGGGCCACTTACTACGTTAAGTGCTAATACACCAACAGCGGGGTGGGTGTCCATGTATGCTAATCCCTCCTCTAACCCTGACACTATGTGGCTGTCGTCGTCAAGTATGATAAAATATTCTCCGCTCGCTTTTTCAAACCCCATATTCCACGCAGGTGCACCCGTATTTACCGGATTAACGATAAGATCTACATCGGGAAAATGTACACGAACGGCGGCAGCACTTCCGTCCGTTGAGGCATTATCGACTACTAATATTTCAAAGACAGCAGAATTATCAGCGATTAATTCTTTTGTTTTTGCAAGCGTAAGAAGCAGTTCGTCTTTTCTATTATAGTTAACGATAACAAATGATGCTCTCATAAATTTTACCATATAGCTTTCAAGTGGCGTCGACTTATGCCGGACCTTTCGGCGTTTAAAAGGCCAAGCGGAGTTGTACCGGTCAAAGCACTTATTAAAATACCCGTAGAAACTTTCTCAGTAATTGATTTTTCATCATGGCAGCGCTTCCATCAGTTGAAGCATTATCTACTAACACAATTTTGTACTCATTAAAATTATTGCTGATTAACGCTTTCGTTTTAGATAGTGTAATGGTAAGCGTGTCTCTTCTGTTATAGTTTACAATTACAAAAGGTGCTCTCATAAATTAGTAAGCGTTTTTTTGCGGCAATTTCAAATTCAAATAAGGCCTAAGAAGGGTCTTGCCGGCCAATACTTTTTGGTGTACATTCTTTCCAGCTCTTTACTAACGGGGGTATAAGGAAGTGTTTTTATCAGTTTAAAAAACTCCTTCAAGGCTTCATAAAACCACGGTATAGACGAAAGACCAAGGCGCTTAATTTCCTTCAGATTGTTCATATATACCCTAAACAAATACAGGTTGCGCTGGTCTTTGTTGTAGTATTTGTACACCACCGCCATCTCATTTCTAATAGAAAATACCTTAAGCCTTTTGGTAGTTCTGTTAAGTGGACTAGCTCTGTGAGTGACGTGGCACTTGGCAAAATACTTTAATTTATATCCGGCCTGCAGTACCCTCATTCCCAGATCCCATTCGTTGTTATATAAAAATATCCAGTCGGCGTATCCGCCTATTTCATCATATACTTTTTTTCTAAAGAACGCCCCACATCCGATAAAGCCGATAGTATCTCCCAGATCTTCCCAGTCACTTGTTCCAAACATACCCCCCTTAATATTGCATGCCACAACACCTACGTCTGGGTTAACATCTAAAAATTCAAGTGCGTCTTCAAGTCCTGATTCCATGTGGCTATCATCGTCCAGAATAATAAAATATGCTCCATTTGCCTTCTCGAAACCCAAATTCCATCCTGGCGCACCTGTATTTACTTTGTTTTCAATTAACACTACATCAGGATGATATGCTTTGACGGCTTCGGCACTTCCATCGTTTGATGCATTGTCAACTACAACTATTTCAAAGGTTCCCGCCGCAGTTTTACTTATATCTTTTGTTTTTGTGATAGTAATAAGGAGTTCGTCTTTTCTATTATAATTTACAATTACAAACGAAGCCCTTATCGTTGTACCCGGATCGATCATTTCAATACCGTTCATACTGTACTTTCTTTTCTATTTACTCTACCTTCTTTTGGCTAAAAGCTAAAAAACTTGCGCTAATTGTTGATTTTCGTTAAGCGCCAAAATGGGAATGTATTATTGAAGCTGGTTAATAAACAATGGCAAATGCGATTTGATGCCATGCCTTGCC
>JALYZZ010000063.1 GCA_030948675.1 Bacteroidota bacterium
ATGGAGAAGCACCTGCAAACGACCGGGTTATATTTCAGGGAGACCGGCTTGATCCTGAGTATCGCGACCTTCCTGCAGCTTGGCCCGGTATATATTTTTCCGAGTCCAGTATTAATAATTCGTTTAACTATGCTGTTATAAAAAATGCTTATCAGGGCATCATCACCGCACTTGGCATTAGTTCTATTCCGAAAATTACCCTAAATCAATGTATTATAGACAATGTGTACGATGCCGGCATAGTAAGCGTGGCAAGCAGTATCAAAGCTGTTAATTGCCTCATTAGCAATTGCGGAAGCAATATATCAATTGGTGGTGGCGGTGTCTATTCCTTTACACATTGTACCGTCGCTACATTTGGTAATCTTTTCATTGCGCATAAAAACCCTGTTTTATATATCAGCAACGGGTATCAAAATCAGATTGTGCCATTGGAAGCCCGTTTTACCAATTGCATTTTTTATGGTGAAGGAGGCATTGCTGAAAATGAGGTGGTTATTGATAAAAAGGGTACACCAGCTTCAAGCGAGTTTAATGTGACATTCGAAAATGTGTTGTATAAAAACAAGGTGAGCGATGCAGACTCATATTTTGTGAACCCTATAAAAAACCAGCCCCCCGGCTTCGATAGTATAGATGCAGGAAGAAGATACTTTAATTTTCATCTTCGCCCTACATCCGTTGCAATTGATGCAGGACTTATAGGGGCGGGGGTTTCCCTAGATTTAGACGGAAAAACAAGGCAAGGCAAGCCGGATCTAGGCTGCTATGAACGGTAATTTATTGTAGTCCAATTAAACTTTATTGCTTTTAAATCGTTCTTACTTGTAAATTATTAATAATGAAAAGCTTTTTTCTACCCTTAGTTTTGCTTATAGCATGTACTTCTGCAACTTTAAAAGACACAACAATGGAAACAACTGCAACTCCAAAAACAATTTACCAGTTTAAGGTTCCTTCGATAGAAGGCGGCACAATCGACTTTTCAAAGTACAAAGGAAAGAAGATACTGGTAGTTAATACTGCCAGTAAATGTGGTTATACTCCACAATACGAAGGACTTGAAAAACTGTACAAAGAACACAAGGATAAATTGGTAGTGGTAGGTTTTCCGGCAAATAACTTTGGTCAGCAAGAGCCGGGGACAGATGAAGAAATCCAACAGTTTTGCAAATTGCGCTATGGTGTCACCTTTCCGTTGGCAAGTAAGGTAGATGTGGTTGGTGACAACACTCATCCTTTATTTAAGTGGTTAACAAATAAGGAAGAAAACGGGGTTTTAAATGCAACCGTAAGATGGAATTTCACAAAGTTTCTTTTGGATGAAAATGGTAAATTGCTTGCTTCATTTGAAAGTAAAGTGACACCTGAGTCAGAAGAAATACTAAAATATCTCAAATAAGGAACGCATCAGAAACTATAAAGAAGGTCTCGAAAGAGGCCTTTTTTGTTTTAATCTTTTTTGCCTCGAAAGGCCCTTTTCGATCAATAAAAAGAATAATTTTTGTCTTTATCAACTTTTGCGTCTTCGTGGCTACCTCCTAACTTCGCTACCATGCTTTTTAAAGATGTGATAGGTCAAAACGAGGTGAAACGTCATCTTGCCGAAATGGTGCAAACCAACAGGCTTAGCCATGCTTTATTATTTTTAGGAAAACAAGGCAGTGGAGCACTAGCGCTTGCAATGGCTTTTGCTCAATACATAGTGTGTGAAAAGGTAAATGGAAAGGCCGGTGCAGTTAAGCCAACTGCATCGTTATTTGGTTTTGATGAACCCGATGAAGTAGTTAAAACGCTATTTGATGCATGTGGAGAATGTGCAGCATGCAATAAGGCAAAGCAAATGGTTCATCCTGACATTCACTTTTCCTACCCGGTAATATCAAAAAAAGGCGGAGATAAACCTAAGTCAACAGATTTTATAACTGAATGGAGAGAGTTTGTTAAGCAAAATCCTTACGGTACCGCCTATGAATGGTTACAATTTATTGGTGCAGAAAACAAGCAGGGAAATATTACTGCTGAAGAATGCAATGACATCATCAGGCAGTTAAGTCTTAAAAGTTTTGAGAGTG
>JALYZZ010000064.1 GCA_030948675.1 Bacteroidota bacterium
ATCTAAGGGCGTTCTCCGCCGCTGCCGTGAGTTCTTTACCAACAGCCCTTTGTTCATCTATGTTTGCAGATGAAGAACAGGTGCAAAGGCAAAAAGATGTTCCCTTATATGTAGCAAGATTATACCAAGCCATGTTCTGCCAACTACCCAAATCTAAACCCCTTTTCAACCGTTTCAAAACATCTTAAAACGAAGCCAACGCACTAACCAAATTCTCTGCAATCTCCTCCCCCAACACATCAGGGGTCAGGAAGGTTATCTCAGTCAGCAACTGATTTATCTTTTAGCCAGGTAATGTCTAAAGACGTTTTATCAGGGGCGACAATCTCATCATAAGAATATTCCTCCATCAGCCTTCAGAATTATTAACAGCCCACGCCTCCACCCGCTTATGCCTGCTTGAAGGATTATAACAGGAAATGAACTCTTGCACTTCGGTAAGCTTTAAAGGAAGTGCAGCTTAAGACGAATACGGCTGCTAATTATCAGATACTTTTATTATATCCGTACATGGACGAAATTACGCAACAGCTTGTTGCGCAATTATCAAAACAGATTTTTCTGCAGTCAATCTTATCCTGAATAAGTTGGTCGCACCATACTGTTTTTAAAAATAAAGTGAAAAACGTTCCCAAGCGTTCGTCTGCACTTTTTATTCAATTTTATTTTATAATGGAGAAGCATAGCAATTGATCTTCTACGCATCATAATAACCTTTCCTCCAATGCTGACTTCCATTCTATAATGCCTTTGTTATTATCGCTATAATCATGAATGATGCGACTAAAGTTTTCATGCTCTTTTTTAAGGTAATCCTGCTTGCTTGTCACTTTAATTTCATGCAGTATTACTTCTATTTGTTTTAGTCCTGTTCTTAAAGCTTCAATGGATTTTTCAAAATGCCATAAATAAGTAGCTTCTTCGCTGTTTAATGTTTCCCAAACAATATAATAATTGTTATCCCCGGATAAAAGAAACAGGAAGGAAAATGGCTCTAATACAAAGCGGACTTTTAGGATTGAAGACAGATGTTTGGATGACAGAAATTGCAGATGCTGATAGTGTTTCGAGTTTTTTATCGCTAACAAATCATCAATCAACTGCTGGTCAGACTGGTATAAATTTCCTGCCTTGAAGTGCGGGTTTTTGATTAAAGTATCAATGGTATTTATTACAGGAATATTCTCATTTTTTCGACGCGATGCAAAAATTTCGCGTTTCACAAACTCAAAGCGTACATTGTCAATAATGTTTTCGTTTATTTTATCTATATCTTCTGATGTGGCTTTCACTGAAAGTACTTCTTTTTCTGTATACCGTATTTCAATGGCAGTAACAATCAGTTTCTTTTTCAGCACTTTTATAAAATATTCTTTAATGGCTTCGAACTCTGCTCTTATATCAGGGTTTGAAATTGTAAACTTTAAGTCCTGTTGTAACTCATTTTATTGCTACCCTCTATTAATGCAGCATGCCGGGGTCCCTGCTCTGCACAAGGCCAAGAGGAGGAGACCCCAGCAGGACAAACATTTTGGATGGGCTGTTACTTCTTGGATGGATTGCCGCTAGTGCTCCTTTATTCGTGTAGATTAAACAATTGCTTGATTTCTTCATCTGATAACGCCCTGTCGTAAACTCGTATATCATCTATACTGCCGATAAAGAAATCAAAATTAAAATTAGTATTTCCACTATTATTATTACATCCAATAGTTCCACCGCTGCTAAAAGAGGTTGCGATCGGACTAGATGAACTACTACTGCCTTGCAACTTATTGCCGTTGAAATATTGTAAGTAACTATTATGGGGATAAAGGTTGTTGTAAGAATAGGTTTGTACTAAAACCAAATGGACCCATGTATTTAATGGACTCGAAATGTTATCGCTAATTAAAGTAGCCGAACAGTCATAAGCAGTATTTTTATCCACAAAACTGTGTCGTGTTCTATAAGTACTACTATTGTTGTCAAAAGCTAAAAAATATGAACAGATCTTATTACGAGGTAGAAAGGAAAGAATACACTCGTATCTTAAATATTGTGGTTTTACCCATACTGAAATAGTAGTTTGTCTTAAACTATCTGCCTTTAGCAGTTTTGGTATCACCATTGTAGCATTTTTTCCATTGAAAATAAAAGCCTTAGAAGGTTCTCCAAATCTATTACTACTGAGTACTGCATCGTTAACCGTTAAATTGTAACCATTGCCACTTTCATCATAAGCGTTACCGTTAAAGGGATAATAAGCAATCAAGCCTACCCTCAATTGTTTTTCTATTAGATCTGTTTGTGTATTAGAGCTGCTTTCCTGCTTTTTACATGACAATAGTGTAAATCCAATAAAGCAGATCAGAAATAATAATCTAAACCTCATTTTTTTTCTTTAATTGATTAAGACGTGAAAATATGTTGGAAAGTATTACTCGAAACGCAGTTTATAAAGAAATATTATTGAATTGGTTGAGTGAGCTTGCATTTTTTTGGCAGGCGGCGTTTGTCAAGCCGGGCAAAAGTTCGCGCAGCAATACCGTGAAACCTCGTTAACCGGCTGTGCTTTTCTTTTAGTCGCTTATGTAAACGAGTTGAAAGAAAACCGACAATATGGAACTACTGCATCTTATGTAACCGCATGCAATGCCCTTCACAAGTTTAAATCGTCGCTGAAGTTGGAAGATATTACTAAAGAATTCCTGCAAAAATTTGAAAACTGGATGGTTGGAAATGATTATTCAATTACTACTGTTGGTATTTACGTAAGAACACTAAGGGCAATCATAAATCTTGCAAAAGATAGTGGAATGATTAAACCGGAACTTTATCCATTCGGCAGAAGGAAATATGTTATTCCAACGGGAAAAAATGTAAAGAAATCTTTAAGTAAGGAACAAATTAAGCAGGTATTTAATTACGAGACGAATGCGGGAACTAGTATGGATATAGCAAAAGACTTCTGGATATTCAGCTACTTGTGTAATGGTATAAACATGATGGACATTGCAAAATTGAAATGGAAAAATGTTGACAATACAACCATTACTTTTCAGAGAGAAAACAATAAGGACAACTAAAGGAAATCCGATCAATATTACTGCCATCCGAAATGCACCTATTAACAGGATTCTTACAAAATGGGGCAAAGACGTTGTAAGTAAAGAGCACTACATATTTGATGTTATTGATGAGGGGGACTCATATGAACTGGCACGGAAGAAAATTCAACAATTTACAAAGGTGACTAACAAATGGATGAAACGCATGGGTGAAGAATTAGGGTTTGAAATAAGCCTTACCACCTACGTAGCCAGGCATTCTTTTGCTACTGTACTGGTTAGAAGTGGTGCTCCATTAGCTTTTGCAAGTCAAAGTCTGGGCCACACAAGTATTCTCACCACTCAAAAGTACTTTGCAGGATTTGAACTAGCTGCGCAGGCAGAATATACGAAAGCACTTATAGACTTTTAAATGGGAGAAACTGCAGGTCTATTTGAGAAGCTTCAACTATAAAATAACACCCTTTTCAATTCATCACGCAATGCGTGATGTTTTCGTGTTGGCAATAAAACCTTTGCAAACAACTTCCTGGGTTTCGAATGCACCTTTTGACGTCTTCAGTGAACTTTTTGAAGCTCCTTCAACTAATCTACCTTCACATATTGGTATTTCTATTCTGTCTGTAATTCTAAACAGAATTCGTATTTTTGTTTGAAATACTGGACATGAAGGTTAAAAAAGCAGCGTTGTTACCGACTACAAGTCGAATAATGAAGGCTTTGGGGACTAACATCAAGTTGGCCAGACGCAGACGACGATTAAGCTCTGAACAAGTTGCAGAAAGGGCTAACATAAGCAGGTCAACACTCTGGTTGGTTGAAAAGGGGGATGCGGGAGTAGCCATGGGAACCTACCTGCAAGTGTTATTTGTGCTGGGGTTAGAAAAAGATTTTCAAAAGATAGGCGCTGATGATGAGTTTGGCCGAAAACTGCAAGATGCAGCTTTAATCAAAGAAAAGTAAAAAGTTACTATGGCGTTAAGTGCACAAGGAACTGACACCTTTGTTTATGCTCATTGGGAAGGATTGAAATCACCTGAGCTTATGGGAGTACTAAGAGCTGTTTCCAGCCGTGGTAACCTAATATTTTCTTTTCAATATGATACGGCCTGGCTAGTCAAGAAAGAGGGTTTTTATCTGGATCCTAATCTTCAACTTTTTAGCGGTCCTCAGTACCCATCTTCCGGAAAACCAAACTTTAGGGTCTTTTTAGATTCATCCCCTGACAGATGGGGGAAACTTCTAATGAGAAGAAGAGAAGCAGCCTTGGCAAGACAGGAAGGGCGGAAAGAAAAAACACTGACTGAGTTGGATTATTTACTGGGGGTATACGATCGACCTCGCATCGGAGCCATGCGTTTTAGAGCTAATGAAGAAGGCCCTTTTTTAAATGATAATAAGGAGATGGCATCACCTCCATGGACTTCTCTTAGAGCGCTGGAAAATGCAAGTATTCAATTGGAAAGGGAAGATGCAATCAATGAGCCGAAATATATGACCTGGTTAAACACGCTGATAGCACCAGGTTCATCACTTGGTGGAGCCAGACCAAAGGCAAGTGTTGTTGACCCTAACGGATCTTTATGGATTGCAAAATTTCCCAGTGCAAATGATGACCGTAATATTGGGGCATGGGAAAAAGTTATACATACTCTCGCTGGAATGGCACGCGTACAGATGGCTCAGGGAGAGGCAAAAAGGTTTAACAGCAGACACCATACTTTTTTAAACAAACGTTTTGACCGGACTAATACTGGTGAAAGAATACATTTCGCGTCAGCAATGACACTACTAAGTTATAGTGATGGCGCAGACTATAAAGATGGCGTTAGCTACCTGGAATTGGCTGAGTTTATAAGTAGATATGGGGCAAAGGCAACTGAAGACTTGCACCAGCTTTGGCGACGCATTATTTTTTATATCTGTGTTTCTAATACAGACGATCATCTTCGAAATCATGGATTTCTTCTCACTAACAAAGGCTGGATCCTATCACCTGCTTATGATGTTAATCCTGAGCCATTAAATAAGGGTCTAACCCTCAATATCTCTGAAAATGACAACTCATTAGATTTAGATTTAGCAAAAGAGGTGTCTACTTTTTTTCGCCTAAAGGAAAAACATGCAGAGGTTATTATTAATGAAACGATACACGCAGTAAGCCAGTGGAGAGAAATTGCGATTTCTCTTGAAATAACAAGAGAGGAACAAGAATTAATGGCTAGCGCTTTTTCAAGAATATAAACGGCCGGCCAAGGCTTTTACATTTTTTCCAGATTTGATAGCTTTTTTTGTTCAGGGCTTTTGCGGCACGTAGTGCCAACAAGATTTTCGGGGGGCGATCACAGGTTGGCTATCTGTAGTGGTAGCATCAACTTTAGTTTCAGTTGTTTCAACCAGCTCTTCCGGACGATGCTTTGGCTTTGGTTCTTCCGTTATGCGCTTAATAACCTGTTGTAATACTTTTTCGGGGTGGTGTAACCAATCTTTGGAAAGAACATACATGCATTTCCATCCAAAGCTTTCCAATATGGCCTGGCGCTGATAATACTGTTCTATTAAGTTGCGATTGTCGTAATGACTGTCATCATCAAGCATGATACTTAGTGCATAACTTGCATCTCCCGGTTTAGCTTTTACTGCTAACGAACATTTAAAGCTTGATTGACCAATGTTCTCATCCAATTCATATCCATGTTCCTGTAATTGTTTTTTGATTTCCCTGAGGATGATTGAGCCAGGTGTAGTAGCTTGACCATTACTCTTTTGCAGCATTAATCCGTCTAATACCATTCTTGCAGTTTGCATGTTTCCGGCGCTTACTAATTCAGCGTATTGAAGAAAGCGTTTAAAATAATTAGCGCCTTCGTTGTACTCGTTAGTAATGTTGTGATGCTTTATGCTGCTGACGATCGCCATGTGTTTTTTAGCTCTGCTGAAGATGACGTTCAATCGCTTTTCGCCGCCCTTCTTGTTAATCGGACTGAAGTTCATGATCATCTTTTTCTTTGCATCAAACCCATAACAAACACTCATGATGATAATGTCTCTTTCATCGCCTTGTATGTTCTCCAGGTTCTTTATAATCAATCCGACAAACTGGTCGTTCTCTGTTCTGTTATAAGCTTCCTCTAACAGTTGTTCAAACACTTTGTCTTCCTGGGCCACTGCAGTTAGCGCATCTTCAATATTATGTTGTTGCTCCTGGCTGAACGGCACAAGACCAATACTCTCTTTTACCTCACGTAACCGCCAGGCAACCGCTGAAGAATTGGAAAATACTGCTTCCGAAAACGTGAAGCTTACCACCCGCAAAAATAATTTTCCAATTAGCAAATCGTTAGCAATGGCAACATGTACTGTATTCAAAAACTTTGCATACCCCGTAGAAAACAAGTCGATTATCATTTTAGCAAAGGAAATTGCTTCTGATAAATTTAAAGCGCCGGTTGAAGAAATCAGGTCCTTGATTGCACAGGGCAAACCAGAGGAGGCAGCAGCAAAAAAAGAAATGCTGCTTGCCTTCACTCCTTCGGCAACATTTAAAGAAAAGCGCTTACCAACGCATGTAAACCAATACAGCGGCTTTATTCACCTGGACTTTGATAAGTTGTCACCCGAGCAGATGGAAGTAGCATTTGCCGTTATTTCATCAACACCCTATACTTTCCTTTGCTTCAAAAGCCCAAGTGGAAACGGGTTAAAAGTTTTTGTAGAAGTAACCACCGGCGCAGAATATCACTTCATTGCCTACCATCAGGTAACACAGTTTTATGAACAGAAATTAGGGATACCATCAGACCCAAAATGTAAAGACATTACAAGGCTATGTTTCATAAGCCATCATCCCCAGCTTTACAAGAACATCAACCATGTAAAGTTCGATGTAAACATTAATGCAATTCCTAAAACAGATCCAACCAAAGAAACCGCTTCCACGGAACAGGAAGAAAACGAATACACCCAGGCATTGCAGGAGTGCGTAATCTTCACGGAGCAGAAGAAAGCATACATCGACGGCAATCGAAATGAGTTTATTTATGTCTTAGCTTCCAATTGCAATCGCAGGGGTATTCCCCTTGCAATAGCGGAAGCTTTCGCAATCAATAAGTATGACCTACCAAAAAGGAAATTGAAAATGCCTTCAACAGTGCGTACACCCACCACAGCGCAGAATTTGCAAAGTTTGCAAAGTCTGCAAACTCGCAAACTTCAAAACCCGAAGAAGAAGAGAATGCAGAAGATTACTTAAAAACTACTCCCACAATCCCCGATGATGTTTTTAATTTATTGCCCCAAATCTTGCAAGACGGTGCAGCCGCATTTCCCGACAAACGCAAAAGAGATGTTTTCTTTACAGGTGCAGTTGCAATTCTTAGCGGCTGCCTGCCAAAAGTAACCGGAGTATATTTTCAGGAAAGAGTGTATCCGCACATTTTCGCTTTCATCATAGCTCCTGCCGGTAATGGTAAAGGTGTTTTAAAAAATGCCAAACGTTTAGCAAGTAAATACGACGATAAGATAATTGCAAAAAGCCGTCAGGAGCAAAAAATCTACGAAGCAGAGTTGGCAGAGTACAAAAGAGAAGCCAGTGCCAGGGGCAAAAAAGAACCATTAGGTGACAAGCCCGAAGCACCCCCCTTTAAACTTCTATTCATACCTGCAAACTGTAGCACGTCCCGCATGTTGGAACATTTGCAACAAAACGGTGGCTCCGGTATTATCTGCGAAACCGAAGCCGACACAATGAGCGGCGCAAAAAAACAGGATTGGGGCGATTATTCACCCATATTAAGGGCTGCATTTCACGCCGAAGAAATTTCACTTTCACGCAAAACAAACAACGAGCTAATAAAAATAGCCGAACCCCGCCTTGCCATTACCCTTACCGGCACTCCTGCACAGGCTCCGAGGCTAATCGGCTCTTCCGAAGATGGGTTATTCAGCAGGTTCCTGTTTTATGCTTTCAAATCTGAGCATGTTTGGCAAGACCCATCGCCCAAAAGCCAGCCAATCGTACACAACGACCACTTTGAAGCACTCTCTTTGCAGGTCCTCAATATGATTGAATTTTTAGAAACTTCGCCAACCAATGTTCAGTTGTATCCTCACCAATGGGAAATCCTCAATGCTACTTTTACCAATATCCTGTCAGATGTTACCACCTTCACAAGCGAAGAAGCATCAGGTGTAGTGTATCGCTTAGGTTTAATCCAGTTCCGGTTTTGCATAATCTTCACTGCACTTCGCAAATTTGAAAATGCGGAAATTGTCGATAGCCTTTTCTGTATTGACGAAGACTTCAATACAGCCCTAACTATCATTAAAACCTACTTACAGCACAGCCTCTTAATGTTCAATAACCTGCCTGGGCAGGCAGATGCTATGCAATTCAAGGCAGGTGACGGTAAACGAAAATTCATTGATGCGCTGCCACAGAATTTCACAAGAAAAGAAGCAGTATAGTTAGGAAAACAATTCAAGTTAGGTGCAAGTACAGTAAGCCATTTGTTACCCAAGCTGGTTCCTCAATATTTTACCCAGCCAAAAACCGGGCACTACTGCCGTGTCTAATATTATTGCAAGTTTTGCAAACTTTGCAAACTTTGCAAAACACACATAAATAAGGACTTTTTAGAACAAACTGAAGAATATCTATTAAACATCGTTATGGCTCCCCCGTCAGAATTTCGGGGGCACTCCTTCAACTTGTAGATACGCTATTCACCCTTCTTTACCAAGTACTAATTGACAAGTCATTGCTTTACATCTTTCTTTTGTTTGTTAAGCAATTACTTTACATTTACTCTTATTATGTTAAGAGATAACTTTACATCATGGGCAAAAAAGCATTACAACTCCAACAATTAAATGGTAAAATGCTGTCTTTTGCATCACTTCAAAAGGTAGCAGCGCCCCCAACAGGCTGGCTGAAAGCCATCAGGCTTGCCCTTGGCATATCATCAGAGCAGGTAGGTAAAAAGCTATCAATGACCCGCCAGGGTGTATTGGATTTTGAGAAACGGGAACAAGAAGGTTCGGTATCGCTGAAATCTTTGCGGGAGGCTGCCAGGGCTTTAGATATGCAGTTGGTCTACGGCTTTATTCCAAATGATGGTTCTTTAGACGCATTGATAGACCGCAAAGCAAAAGAACTGGCAACGCAAATAGTATTGCGTTCTTCCAACAGCATGAAGCTCGAAGACCAGGAAAATTCGAAACAACGCATTGAAAAGGCAATAAAGGAAAGGGCTACCGAACTTAAAAACGAAATGCCTAAAACCTTATGGGATTAGATTTAGACTACATCGGCGGGCAAACCCCACTCGATGAAGATGAGAAGGAAGGTTTGCTCATTCCCACCATAGCCACCCGTGGCGAGTTGGATGAGTTTGAACAGCAGAATATTGAGCAGGCAATAGCATGGTCGTTAAAAAGGTCTTTAAAAGCAGAAACAGTATTTAAAGAAAGTTTCATAAAGGAAGTGCATAAACGGATGTACGGCGGTGTATGGGCATGGGCAGGTGAGTTTCGCAAAACCAATAAAAACATTGGTGTTGACAAATGGCAAATATCCACCGGGCTACGATGCCTGCTGGACGATGTGAAGTTTTGGAATGACAACAAAACATATAGCCCGGAAGAAATAACCATCCGTTTTAAACATCGTCTGGTAAGCATTCATTGTTTTGCCAACGGCAACGGCAGGCATAGCCGCTTGATGGCAGATATAATTATTCAAAAGTTGTACAAGCAACCGGTATTTACTTGGGGTGCGGCAAACCTGGTAAAAGGTGGTGATGCAAGAGCGGCTTACCTTACTGCAATTAAAACAGCAGATAAGGGCGATATTGAACCCTTGATGAAGTTTGCGAGATCATAATTTGAGGCTAGAAAATAACAAGTATAAAAAAAAGAACCAAAAGAAAAAATGGCTAAAAAAGAAGTCCTTACTGATTTTTGGGTGTATGAATTACTTAAGGATGCAAAAATAAATCTTCATCCTCAAGGCAGTGATGTTAAAGAAATTAATGATGCCCTGAAATCCGCGTCAAAAGCAGGAACAGGGAAAGTTGGCTTTCCTGAATACTGTGGTGTTGTAAAAGATTTTTTACTACTTGTTGAAAATAAATCCGACATATCTCGGCACATCATTCGGAATGATAAAAAATGTAATAAGTACAGATGTAACAAGCATTAAAGAGTTTGCTGTGAATGGTGCCTTGTTTTACGGTAAACATTTGGCTCAAAAAACATCATACAAAAAGGTGATAGCTTTTGGCGTTTCTGGTAATGAAAAAAGGCATAAGATTACTCCAATTTTCATAGATGAAAGAGGTGGCTATAAAGAACTCGAAGATGTTGAAACCTTTACGCTTTTTAATCAGAAGAATATTGATGAATACTATACTAAAAACGTTTTAAAAGAGCAAACTCCTGAAGAAAAAACAACGGAAGAAATTTTAAAAGATGCAAAAAGCTTACATGAAGATTTGAGGAATTATGGCAGCATACAGGATAAAGACAAACCTCTTGTTGTATCAGGAATACTTTTGGCACTAAGGGAAATGGAACACAAGGGTTTCAGTATTGAAAGCCTTACGGGTGACGACACAAATACGGATGGAGAAAAAATATACAGCGCTATTGAAAAAAATCTCCAAAGAGCAAACGTATCCCCAGAAGTCAAAAAAGACAAACTATTAAGTCAGTTTTTGGTTATAAAGGATACGAAAGTTATTAACGAAATAAATGAAACGCTTAAAAAAACTCCTTTAAAACACTACACCGAATTTCTTCACGAAAACATCTACAAAAACATAAAGTACATACATTCTGCCGAGGATTTTTTAGGACGGTTCTACGGTGAATTTATGTCTTACTCTGGTGGTGACGGACAATCATTGGGAATTGTTTTAACCCCCAAACACATAACAGAGTTATTCTGCGATTTGGCAGCCTTAAAACCTACCGATACTATACTTGATCCTTGTTGTGGCACCGCAGGTTTTTTAATTGCCGCTATGCACGACATGTTGCAAAAAACGGATAAGACAGACCAAAAGCGGAAGATTAGGAAAAATCAATTGCATGGTTTAGAGTTACAGCCTTATATGTTTACAATTGCTACGACCAATATGATTTTGCGAGGGGACGGAAAGAGTAATTTGGAGCAAGAAGATTTTTTAAGACAAAACCCTGCCCAATTACAGGAAAAAGGTTGTACAGTCGGCATGATGAACCCTCCCTACTCTATGGGTAGCAAAAGCAATCCTAATCTTTACGAAATCAACTTTACCGAGCATTTGATCAACTCTATTACCCCAGATGGAAAAGTGATTGTTATAGTCCCGCAATCTTCAATGACAGGGAAGACTAAAGAAGAACAAGCTACCAAAGCCAACATACTAAAACATCATACACTCGAAGGAGTTATCACACTCAATAAAACTACTTTTTACGGAGTGGGCACTAATCCTTGTATTGCAATATTTACAGCAGGTGTACCACATGATAAAGATAAGATAGTTAAGTTTGTCAATTTTGAAAATGATGGATTTGAAGTGCAAAAACATCGGGGTCTCATTGAAACTGTAGAAGCAAAAGAC
>JALYZZ010000073.1 GCA_030948675.1 Bacteroidota bacterium
CACTGAAACACAGAATACTGGATTCAGGCACGTTCGGATTAATTGCACAATTCCGGAGGTGCTATTGCTAATTTGCCTAAAATTAAAAGGAACGCAAAGGTAAGGAATGAAAATAATACGAGAAAAACAATTTTTGTACCAAAAACGTTAATGTGGAAAAAGGAATCTTTCCGTTTTTCATTAAAATTTTCTATTACTAATTGCTTCCCTGCAAAAGTATTATTACGCAGAAGGCAAATGTACAAGGATTTTCAATTGTTACGCGATTAGAAAAAAAATTTATGATCCATGATACATTTTACGCGTTCTTATCAATTAAATGGTTTACTAAAATTTACTTATGCTTTTCCTGTAACTGGTTGCCTTTAAAGAGAATAAGACATGACATAGACTCACCTCTCGCCATACAGATTAGATGAAGCTGTAGTACAGACCCTTTTAGTTTCAAGATTAAAAATACTTTATAGAGAGGGAAATACTTTTCCTTAAGCGAGCAGGCGTATAATAAAAAGAGGCTGCCTCATTATTTTTAGGCAACCTCTTTTTTATAGAAATTTCAGTTGATTATTTCACTTCAACGTCAGCACCAGCATCTTTCAGCTTGGTTGCTATTTCTTCAGCCTCAGCTTTAGGAATACCTTCTTTGATTGGTTTTGGAGCGCCGTCAACTAAGTCTTTAGCTTCTTTCAATCCAAGACCTGTTAAGTCTTTTACGATTTTAACTACTTGAAGTTTAGCTGCACCACCGCTTTTCAGGATAACGTCAAAAGCAGTCTTTTCTTCTACAGCAGGAGCAGCAGCGCCACCACCAGCAGCAGGACCAGCAACTACTGCAGCAGCAGCAGGTTCGATACCATAAGAATCTTTCAAAATTTTAGCTAATTCGTTAACTTCTTTTACTGTTAAGTTAACCAGTTGTTCTGCAAATGCATTTAAGTCTGCCATTGTTTCAAATTTTTGCCGCCTTCATTGCCTGTGCTCCGGCGGAGTGTTTAAAAAAATTTGTGTATATCAACCGTTCAGGCTCGGTTGAGTTATTTGAAGTTGCAAGTGGCCTGTTACTGGTTACCGGTAACAGGCAACCGGCAACTATGCTTCTTGTTCTTGTGGTTGTCTGTCTTCCAACGCTTTTAGCAAGCTTCCCAGTTTACTTCCAGCATTTAAGCCGCTAAGTACATTGTTAACCGGAGATTGTAACAATCCAATGATTTCGCCGATAAGTTCGCTTTTGCTCTTAAGTGTTTTAAGCGCTTCAAGCTGGTCGTTTCCAACAAATACATCCATGTCAATAAAAGCTGCTTTTAAAACAGGCTTTTCGGTTTTGGTGTCTGTACGGAAACTGCTTATAATCATTGCCGGCTCTTTAGCGTCTTCGCTAAATAAAAGAGCGGTAACTCCAATTAAACTATCAAAAACTCCTGAATATTTTGCAGAGTCGATTCCTTCAAGAGCTTTTCTAATTAAAGTGTTTTTAGCCACTTTCATTTCTACCTTCTTATCAAAGCAAATCTTGCGAAGTTTGTTTACTTGCGCCACTGATAATGCTTCAGTATTGGTGATGTAGAAGTTATTGTATTGATTGAATTTCTCTTTGAGAACTTCGATCGCTTCGTTTTTTTGATCTTTAGTCATTACACTAATATTTTAACCGATATAAAACCGGATTAGATGAAAGATTTTGTGTCTACAGGAATACCAGGGCTCATTGTGCTGGCAATGCTCACTCCTTTCAGGTAGGTACCTTTGGCAGCAGATGGCTTCAGTCTCATGATCGCATTGATAAACTCAGTGCTGTTGGCAGCAAGTTTTTCAGGATCAAATGAAACCCTTCCAATAGACGCGTGGATGATACCGGCTTTGTCAACTTTAAAAGCGATTTTACCACCTTTCACTTCGTTTACTGCAGCAGCCACATCATTTGTAACAGTACCTGTTTTAGGATTCGGCATCAGGTTGCGGGGACCTAAAATCTTCCCTAATCTACCTATACGAGGCATTACAGATGGAGTAGCAACAATAACGTCTACATCCGTCCAGCCGCCTTCGATCTTTGTAATAAATTCATCTAATCCAACATAGTCAGCACCAGCTTCTCTTGCAGCAGCTTCTTTATCGGGAGTGCAAAGAACCAATACTCTTTTTGTTTTACCGGTTCCGTGAGGAAGGGTTACCGTTCCGCGAACCTGTTGGTCAGCTTTTTTAGGATCAACTCCCAAACGAACGTGAACGTCTACAGAACTATCGAATTTAGTGAGGTTCACTTCTTTTACCAATGTCGATGCATCAGCCAGTGAATACACTTTGTTTTTATCTACCTTAGCTGCAATAGCTTTTCTTTTTTTAGTGATTCCCATTGTTAATCAGTTTAGAAATTGATCAATTTATTTTGCCCAGGGTGCTGTTCCTTCAACAGTTAAGCCCATGCTGCGAGCCGTACCAGCAACCATTTTCATAGCGCTTTCGCTTGTAAAGCAATTTAAGTCGCTCATTTTATCAGTCGCAATTGCTGCTACCTGATCCCAGCTTACTTTACCAACTTTGTTTCGGTTAGGCTCTTTGGAACCACTTGTAATTTTTGCTGCTTCTAACAACTGTACTGCGGCAGGAGGTGTTTTGATAACGAATTCGAAAGTCTTATCGTTAAAAACCGTAATTAATACGGGAAGTACTTTTCCCATTTTATCCTGGGTTCTTGCATTGAACTGCTT
>JALYZZ010000074.1 GCA_030948675.1 Bacteroidota bacterium
TTTTTTGGCAGCTTCTTCTATTTTCGGATGATTGGTTAACCCCAGGTACGAGTTTGATCCAAACATCAGCACTCTTTTGCCATTAAGTACCACTTCAGTATCCTGCCCACATTGAATTACCCTAAAATATGGGTATATACCTTGTTCTTTAATCAAAGCAGCATCTTGAAACTGCTCTATCTTCTTATGTAATTTTTTCTGCATTATCCGATATTTAAGAAGCCTTGCACATTTTCTATTTAAGTAACGTATCCGTCATTATTTGCCGTTCATTTAAAAGATGAAAGAATGTTTTTCGACATTCATATAGCAAATGTTATAAAAGTTAAAAATAATGATTAAAAGCTATTGTACCAGTGCTTTTTAAACTTTAAGCAAGCTTCAATTTGATATTGAATTACCCCTTAATTCCATCAACCATAATATCTACCAATAAATCAGGTCCTTTTTCAGAACTTCTAACAAACCGAGAAGCAAACAATGGTAGTTCTATACCTCGAAATGCAGCAACAAGCGTAAACGAAAAGAGTTCAATATCTCGCTCCGCCAACTTTTTAAACTCGCCTGATTGTACCCCACCTTTAAGGATTTCTTTGATCAGGTCTATCTGCATTTCGTCGTGCGATTGTTTCAATTTTAAAACTACCGCAATATGATTTAATATATCTTCATAAATAACTGAATTTAAATTATGAAATCGCTCCATAACCCTGGCTCTTGTTCTGCAATAAGCCTTTAATTTGTCTTTAGCAGTTGTTGCCAAATTAATAGCCTGGCTTGTAAGGCGTAAAAGGTTTTTCAACTCCTCATCAACAACTGCTTTAAATATTTCTGTTTTTCCCTCGAAATAATAGTAAAGCGTACTCTTCCCCTTACCGAGAGAAAATGCAATATCTTCCATTGTTGTCTTTTTTAATCCATTGTGCGCAAACAAAGCTTTGGCCGTAGAGAGTATTTCCCTTACCATTACCTCATCTTTTGCAACCTGCTCCACCATTTTTCGACTATTTAATAAAAACGGTCCAAAAGTAGAATTAAAAAGTCGATTAACCAACAGTGGGGACAGGAGCTAACGAAAGTGTGATTTGGAAGTTGAATGACACCATTGTAAAACAAGAATTATTTTAAACAAAACGAAGCAACCTTTTTCTTATTTGCTTAATAAAGAAGAATTTGTACAATGCAAATAGCTTTTGTAAAACGTAGAACACCTCTCGGGAAAGTAAAAGGTGAACAAAAAATATCCTTTGGCAAAAAAGGGTAAAATTAAGTTAAGATAAGCTAGAGCGGCAGTGACAGTAACCTTAACCGCCTTTTAATGGATCTAATAAGTATTCAAGGCCGTTTATTTTAATTTCATAAATAGTGTTTAGTAGCATACCCAGCTTACCGTTTGGAAAGCCTTTTCTCTTAAACCATTCCAAATAGGATATCGGCAAGTTGCATAGAATTTTCCCTTCGTATTTACCGAAAGGCATCTTCATTATAAGTAGTTCCTGCAGTAATTGTCCGTTTGCTTTTGGCGCCTCTTCCATCAGTTTAATTTAAATAAATATCCCCCTAAAGTGATTATATGAGTCACAATTGCTTTTACCTTTTGAATTCTACAAACAATTATTCCTCTTCGTAAAACTCTTTTAAAGAGGCAAAATATATATTGTTCCAGCCGTCTACGATAGCGTCATATTCGCTGTCGGGAATATTGATATGTTTTAATTCTACAGAGGTGCCGCTTTTGTGTAAATGAAGTTTTATGGTAACAATAGACTCCTCTTCCTGGTCGCCAAAATACCATTCCTGTACGATTTTTTTTCCTTCTTCAAACTCAATGTTTTTTCCTGCTATGCTTTCATCCCATAGTGAAAACTCAGATCCAGCTTCGGTTGACATTTCTGCTTTTCCTCCAGACCACAGTTGTATTGTTGCGGGATTGGTGAGCGCAACGTACACATCCGACGGAGGCGCCAGTATGATATAATACTTCTTGAATTCTTTCATTTTTATCTTGATTGTTGTACTGATAAAATAACATTCATTTTTCTTTTTCCAGCTACTTAAAGGTAGCAGCAGCAAACTGATATCTTTCCGCATTTTCTATCCTTTTATACGTTCAGTTGGCTACTGGCCAAAAGATTTATTACCGTATTTTTAAGTAATAAATGCCACCGAAATTATGACCAAAAACTGCCTTGCCATTTTATTACTGCTTCCATTTGCATTATTTGCACAAAAAAAATTTTCTGTTGGATCGTCAGCAGAGCGCTTTGAAATAGCCTCGCAAATGGATCGTTCAATAAGAACAGAACTTTTAAACAAATGGTATCCACAATCAGCAGATACTGTATATGGAGGATTTCTGAGCACCTTTACGTACGATTTCAGGCCGACTGGTGCGCAGGACAAAATGATTGTAACGCAGGCACGCCATACCTGGACTAATGCAAAAGCGTTTGAAGCTTTTCCCAACATCGCTTACTATAAAATCTGCGCAGAACATGGTTTCCGTTTTCTTAGAGACGTTATGTGGGACAAGACTTATGGGGGCTTTTACAATCTTGTTGACAGGCAGGGAAATGACAAAAGCGACAGGCTAAAACCTAAAGAAGCATATGGAAACTCGTTTGGTATTTACGCACTTGCTGCCTACTATAAAGCCACCGGAGATACCAGTGCATTAAACCTGGTGAAGAAAGCTTTTTTATGGATGGAAAAACACAGTCACGATCCGGTTTATAAGGGATACTATCAACACTTGCAAAGAGATGGAACACCGGTGGTAAGAAATAGCCAGGTACCAACAACATCTGATCTCGGATATAAAGATCAGAATACTTCTATTCATTTGCTGGAAGCTTTTACAGAGTTGTACGGCGTATGGCCCGACGAATTGGTGAAGCAGCGACTGCAGGAAATGCTGTTGTTGGTAAGAGATGTAATTACTACAAAAAAAGGCAACCTGGTACTTTTCTTTACACCCGACTGGACTCCTGTTTCGTTTAGAGATTCATCTGAGGCATCTGTTTTAAGGCACAGAAACCTTGATCACGTATCGTTTGGACATGATGTAGAAACGGCTTTTTTAATGTTAGAAGCTTCTCACGCCTTAGGATTAAAGAATGACCAAACAACTATGACGGTTGCTAAGCGAATGGTAGACCATGCTTTAAGAAATGGTTGGGATAGCGCGGTGGGCGGTTTTTATGATGAAGGCTACTATTTTAAAAATCAGCAAAAAATATCTATTATTCTCGACACGAAAAATTGGTGGGCGCAGGCGGAAGGAATGAACACCCTACTGTTAATGGCCGATCATTTTCCAAACGATGAAATGCATTATTACGACAAGTTTAAACAACTCTGGAAATATATACAAACATACCTGATAGATCATGTGTACGGAGACTGGTACGAGTCAGGGCTTGATAAAGAGCCTCAAAAAAAGACAGCACTAAAGGGGCACATCTGGAAAGCGACCTATCATCACTACCGGTCT
Organism: Bacteroidota bacterium; assembly: GCA_030948675.1. Lineage (GTDB taxonomy): Bacteria > Bacteroidota > Bacteroidia > Chitinophagales > Chitinophagaceae > Segetibacter. The sequence goes on from JALYZZ010000074.1 coordinate 3,494, forward strand.
TTATCCAATTGTATTAAGCGCCTGAGAGGTAACGGCGAGCAGTTTAAATAGCAACTAAGCTTAATACTTTAAAAACGCACAGGCACTACTTTCTTAAAAACTCCAAAACCCACCGTTTTGGTTTCCTTGGTAAAACGATAACTGATGCGTTTTAGAAAAATCCAGTCGTTTATTACTACCGACTTACTTGTTAAATCCATAAACTGTTCATAATAAAGAGGAATCCTCAAATCAGGAACGTTGTTGCCCCAAACAAATTTTACCGCCTCAATAATACATGTCTTGTCATCGGGCTTAGACGAATAGGCAGCAAAAAGAGTAAAGACAATAAGCATTAAAGCGATAGTTCGTTTCATTTGTTGTTTTAATTTAAAAGCAGCCGTTATTTGTATAGCAAGTCGAAAATGAAATGAACTTTTTTTATCATTTTTTCGAACCTAAGACTATTATTGACTCCGTAACTTTTTAGAGTTAATAAACAGTTGTTTCAGATTTTTCCAACATCGTTCAAACTGAAATTATTATTGCTTTCACAAACACTTTTGTTACGAAAGTGGAAAGTTAAGCATGA
>JALYZZ010000084.1 GCA_030948675.1 Bacteroidota bacterium
CAATTGTTCCTTGTGTAATAATCAGTTCTCGTTTTATTAATTCAGCGGACTGAGGGAAACCGATGCGCCTTTGTTCTGAAGCCGTTAAGTTTTGTTGCTCCAACTTATAAAAATACTCTTTTGTGTGCGTCCATAATATTACTTCCACGTCACATTTGGCAGGACAAAATAAATTGTCTTTTATGATAGTTCCCTCATGTAACAACTGCTCAGGTATCAACTCATACTTCAACATAGGAAACCGATGCCCTTCAGGCAACGGATGAGCATAAATAGGTGAATATGCAATTTTTATATCTGCGGACAAAGCTGCAAAAGTTTAAGTTGAAAATTAACAGAGACGCAATTTTTAAATGGATAATTATTTGCTCAAAAAGACAGTTTGTCTTAGTGCTCTCACTGCACTTTTACCACCGCTGCCTGTTGACCACGCGGATGGTTTGCAGGAATGATGGCGAAAATATTATCAGCAGACTTTCGATCAATTAATGCTGTGCCCGTAAATTTTGAAAACGCAGGAATAACTCCAAAGCGTTCGTTGAAATAATAACATGGAAGAGAAACAGATTGTTTGGCCAGACCTTTTAACAATACACAAGGGTGTATGTGACCGCTGACGTAATAATGGATAGCTTCAGAAGATGCACAGGCCTCAGTAATATCATGCACAAAACAAAAATTTGCCAGATGAAAGTGCAGATCTGACACAGAAATGTTTGCTTCTTGGTACCATTCTTTTTTTAAAATGTCGTGATTGCCTTTTACCAGTTGTATATGAAGGCTGTTAAAATCGTTTCTCCATTTTTTAAAAAAATCAAGCTCTTTATTGATAGTGCTATGAAACAGATCGCCAACTACCAATAGTTGTTGAGGCTTGAAGAACTGCAATTGTGTTACAAGACGCTGCATGTCTTCTTTGTACACATTTTGAGGAACCGCAATGCCTGATTTACGAAAATGACCGGTTTTACCAAAATGGAGATCAGAGACAATCAGCGTGTTCTGCTCTTCCCAATAAATACAACGGTCGGGAGATAGCCATAGTGTTTGGTGATGTAATGAAAATCGCTCAGATACCTGCACACTTATAATTTAATTCGGCAAAGATAAGTGAGGAACTGTCTGATACTCAAAACGTAGCAGTTAAACCGCGGTATAGTTTTTTAGTTATATTGTTCTAAAATCATAACAATGAAAAAATTACTAATTCTCGCAATCCTGTTTACAGGTGTTACCGTTGGCGCTAATGCACAGGAAAAAGTTGAAAAAGCTAAGGTTAAAAAAACCTCTACCATCCCTCAAAAAGTTCACAACACTTTTAGCAAGCACAAAAAGTACTCAGGTACAAAAAGCAAAATGAAAACAGACAAGCCCACACAATAGTCTATCATAAAAAGGGGTCAGCAACTGCTGGCCTTTTTTATTGTTACAAAAAAATTCCATCCTACATGGCGCTCCTTTGCCATGAATAAGACATGTGCGGGTAGAAACTGCAGCAGCATTTTGATTTTACCGACGAACTGATTGCGACGCAACTATGATGCTATGGAAAACAAATGCGTGTATCCCAAACGGCGTCATTCCAATCCCCGCTCCTGCTAACTTACCCTTTCTCTTTATAATTATTTATACACTTTTGCGGTCAAATTTTCTTATTGCATCGAGCTTAATTTCACTTTATGAATTGGGAAACAATCTTTACAACACAAAGGATAGGACAGCAGAAAGAGTCAGCAGGTCCACGTTCGGGGTTTCAAAAAGATTTTGACAGAATTATATTTTCATCTGCTTTTCGAAGATTACAAAATAAGACCCAGGTCTTCCCGCTGCCGGGCAGCACATTTGTGCATAACCGCCTAACACATTCGTTGGAAGTTGCGAGTGTGGGCCGCTCACTAGGCAGCATTGTTGGCGAAAAATTAAGCCGCGAAATTGAAGATACATCTAATGATAGCTACGAATTTTACAGGTACGAGTTGGCAAATGTTATTGCTGCCGGCTGCCTTGCACACGACATAGGCAATCCTGCATTTGGGCACTCCGGGGAAAAGGCTATTTCAGCTTATTTTATTAATAACAGTCAATACAAAATTGACGGGAAAGAACTTCGTCAATTTTTTACGGACGAGGAGTGGGCAGACATATCGAATTTCGAAGGAAATGCTAACGCAATAAGAATATTAACGCATCTTTTTAGAGGCAGACTAACTCCCGGGTTAGGCCTCACTTATACAACCATCGCATCCATTTTAAAATATCCTTGCGATTCAACAAGTGTAAACAAGGAATATAAACACCGAAAAAAATTTGGCTTTTTTCAATCGGAAAAGAAAGCAATCTATGCAGTAGCAGAGAAATTAGGCATGCGCCGCGAAGAAGGTACAGCTACTATTTTTCAGCGTCATCCCTTTGTCTATTTGGTAGAAGCTGCCGACGATATTTGTTATAGCATCATTGATATGGAAGATGCACACCGGCTGGGAATACTTTCGTATGAGCTTGTAAAAGAGACTTTTTTTCATGTAATTAGTTGTCTTAATGCTGAGACTGAGTATGAAAACAGAACGGTTGAGATTTATGCTAAGATTGAAGATCCGAACGAAAAAATTGCTTTTTTACGGGCAAGATCCATTAATCTTTTAACGACAAAAGCGGCAGAAGTTTTCTGGGAAAACAAGCAACAAATATTGGATGGAACTTTTAACGACACTTTGCTTGACAGCATTGAAAGAAACTGTGGCGCTCTACAGGAAGTAATAAAGATCTCCAATGAAAAGATCTACAACCACGACACTGTTTTGAAAATTGAGATAGCTGGTTACAATGTAATGTCTGAGCTACTCGGCCTTTTTGTACCTG
>JALYZZ010000120.1 GCA_030948675.1 Bacteroidota bacterium
CCATTATATACCATAAACATTACACCTACCCAATCAGCTGCATCCTGGTAGGCTTTTGATGTAGTATCGGTAGAATTAAAAGCATTTTGAGCAACCGCAGAAGTAGTATAAATCCACATTGAAAACAACGCCAGCCAGGTAAAAAACTGCACTATAGCCAATTGTAGCATCGTTGTTGGCATCGTTGTAAATCCTTTCAAAATTTCAGAAAATCCTTTCAGCATACCTTTGCTTTCCTGCATCTCTTTCTTCCATTCATCCATGTTATCAGGCGGCAATTCTTTGGTGGAAAAAACGGTCCATGCAACAGCGGTAAAGAAAACGAAGCCGCCAATGTAGAAAGAATATTTAACGGAGTCAGGAATAATTCCTTGGGGAGCAGTATTGCTGATGTGTAAGATATTGGTAAAAAAATAGGGAAGCAAAGAAGCGACCACTGCTCCTACCCCAATGAAAAAAGTTTGCATGGCAAAACCGGTAGTCCTTTGCGTACTGCTTAGCTTATCACCAACATAAGCCCTAAATGGTTCCATGGAAATATTGATAGACGCATCTAAAGCCCATAAAAGTATCGCAGCCATCCACAACATTGTAGAATTAGGCATTAGAAACAAGGCAGTGGAGGCAAGAATAGAACCAATAAAAAAGAAAGGGCGGCGTCGACCCCAGTAGGGATGCCAGGTGCGGTCGCTGATATATCCAATAATTGGTTGCACAAGTAAACCGGTAAGGGGGGCTGCAATCCAAAGAATAGGAATGTCATCGACTTTTGCCCCAAGTGTTTGAAAAATTCTGCTTACGTTAGCATTTTGCAATGCAAAGCCAAATTGAATACCCAAAAAACCGAAGCTCATATTAAAAATCTCGGCAAGGGTCAGTTTTTGTTTTCTTTTTTTAATCACAAAAGGGTTAGTCGTTACAAGGGCCATAGCAATCAGTTAGTAGTGGTTATTGTGTAATAATTACATAGCTGATAAAAGTAGCAAAAAAACCTTGGGAAGGATCTTTTAAATCATTTAAAACAAAAAAACGATTGAGATTAAAAATAGTTTATTAAGAAAGTGAAGCGGCAAAAAAATCTGGGTATTGCGGAGTATAAAAAAACCTGCCAACAAAGTGCGTGGCAGGTTTACATTATTTAATCTTTACAAATATTCAATTAGCTGTAGCTAAGGAAGTTGCCGTATTGCGATGGTAAAAATATCAACAACTTTTCTACGATTGCTAAACACCTATCTTAAATCCATCAGGCAGCACCGCATTCTTTTTTACAACTATAATTTCATCTTTTACTGTGTACAATTCATGTTCGGTGTTTGCAAGTTTATTACCACCAGTAATGGTAACATCATTTCCAATTCGACAATTTTTATCGATAATTGCATGTTCAATGTGGCATCTTTTTCCGATTCCTACCGTCGGCACCCCCTTCTCTTCGTTGGCCAGTATCTGGTCGAAAGTTTCATAAAAATCGTTACCCATCAGGTAGCTGTCAATGATCTCGGTTTCTTCACCAATTCTAGACCTGATACCGACTACACTGCCCCTGATAATGCTTGCATGAATGATTGAGCCTTCCGCTACAATCGATTTCTCTAAGGTACTTCGAGTAAACTTTGCCGGAGGAAGCATTCGGGCACGGGTAAACACAGTATTGGTATTGTCAAACAAATTAAATGGAGGAAGCGCATCTGTCAATGCAAGGTTGGCTTCGTAGAATGAATAAATATTTCCGATATCGGTCCAATAACCCTCGTATTGATAGCTCGCTACTTTGTGCGTACCGATTGACTGTGGTAAAATTTGTTTACCAAAATCAGTTGCTTCTTTCATTTTATCTTCAAGCAATTCAAACAGTAATTTCCGGTTAAACACATATATACCCATTGACGCCAAATACAGGCGACCCTGAGTCTTCATTTCTTCGCCCGTATCGCTGATCCAATCCGGCAAAAGATCCTGCTTCGGCTTTTCAATAAATGAAGTGATCATGTGATCATCGTTGGACTTTAATATACCAAATTCGCTCGCTTCACGGCCCGCAACAGGAATGGTAGCGATAGAAATATCTGCACTGGTTTTTTTGTGGTGCTCGATCATTTCACAAAAATCCATTTGGTACAACTGGTCGCCGCTTAAAATAAGCACATATTCAAAATCAAAAGTCTGCAGGTGTCGAAGAGACTGACGGACAGCGTCTGCAGTACCCTGGTACCAACTGGGGTTGTCCGGCGTTTGCTCAGCAGCAAGTATGTCGACGAAGCCACTGCTAAAGGCGCTAAAATGGTAAGTGTTTTTTATGTGCCTGTTTAGCGAAGCAGAGTTGTACTGGGTTAATACAAACATTCTGCTAATACCACTGTTTATACAGTTACTGATAGGTATGTCTACCAGCCTGTATTTGCCGGCAATGGGCACAGCAGGTTTACTACGGCTGGCAGTTAAGGGGTGCAGCCTGGTTCCGGCACCTCCACCAAGTATTACCGCTACCACTGATTTTGATTGACTGTCCATATTGTTGATCGTTAGTTTTTACTCGTTTATAAATTTTGGTAAACATCAATATAGTGCTGCGCACTATTATCCCAACTGTTGTCAATTTTCATCATCCGAGTTCGCATTTCAGTTAGCTTATCGGTGTCTTTAAATACTGCAGCAGCACGGTGAACAGAATGAATTACATCGCCTACGGAAGGATGAATAAACCTAATACCGTAGCCTCCCTCATCGCCCATATCTATTACTGTATCACGCAATCCTCCTGTACTTCTTACCATTGGCACAGTACCATATCGCATGGCGTACATTTGGTTCAAACCGCACGGTTCTACACGGCTAGGCATTAGTAAAAAATCTGCGCCAGCGTACATTTGGTGACTCAACTTCTCATTGTAACCGATAACAGCGTTATAATTTCCCGGAAACTCGCCAGTAAGGTTATTTAACCTCCATTCTACATCTGGTTCTCCGCTTCCTAAAATCAAAAATGACACCTGATGTTGCAAACTATAGATTGAAGCAAGAATACTGTCGGGCAAAATATCGGCAGCCTTTTCCCCTACAAGTCTGCCGATGAATAC
>JALYZZ010000130.1 GCA_030948675.1 Bacteroidota bacterium
GTATGAGTAGTAATGTGGTCACAAAATCTGTACGAGTTTCCTTTAGTTGTTTTTACTTCATAAGGAATTCCTTGTCTGTGTCTGATTTTTGGTAATGTATGTGTCCAACCTACTCTTTCAATTATTGATTTTATTTGCAGATTTAAATTGGTGCCTGAGAGCTGGGGTAAAACATACATTCCGCTCTTTTTTTTGTACTTCTTAATTATGGTGACGGCATAGTCAGGTAAGGGAATTGAGACTTCTGTACTTGTCTTCCTAGTATTAATTTTAATCTCCCACCCACTTTCCGTTGGTGCTATATCCTGTTTTTTTATCTTCATTAAATCCGAGTACCTAAGGCCTACTATGCAACCAAATGCAAAAATATCTTTGGTGCGTTTCAAATTAACTGGCAAAGATTCTTCAAACGGTTTATTTGTAATTAAATATTTCAGCTGGTGAGGCGAAAGAACAATTGGCAGATATTTTTGGGATGGCAGTTTGAATTGCTTATGAAATTGTCCAACTGGAAGGCATTTTTCATTATTTAAATAATTAAAAAAGCTTTTGATTGTTTTGTACACAGAAGACACATACTGGTCGTAACACTTTTTATTTCGGAACAAAAAAGTATTAAGATTTCTGAAAAAACGTGCCCAATATTGTTTTTCTTTCTGTAGTTCCCTAAGAGTACTTCGATGTATCAGTTGTATCCAAAGGGGCGAACCAGAATGAAGTTCAAATTCTTCAATCAGCGTTAGAACACACTTATATTGTTTAAGAGTACCTGAAGTTATCCGTTTCCCTGAACTACAAGTGCGTCGCCCGGAGGTAGCAGCATCTATAGCGTGTTTGTTATAAGGAATTTCCCTAATTAGCTGATGAGCTAAATACGCTAGGGTGACCGGATAATCCTTTTCCTATACAGGGATTGCATCATTAGACGATGCAGTAATTTAATAATGCATTTGTCAACTTAGTCTAACTGTTCCAAATCTGGGAATGGGTTACTTCTGGTAAATAAACGACTAAAAGTTTCAGATAAGTCTTCATATTAAAGAAAGGTTAATTTTTATTTTCCCATTTTGCAACTTTTCTCCCTATCGGAATGTCTTATAGACAGATTATCCACTTCTGGAGGTTGTACAGAAGTATTATTTTAATCCAAAAACTGTCTTATGCATCTAAATTTTACTCAAGTATTTACAGTTATTCTTTTTTCTACCATTCTTTCTCTTACCAATGGGTACGTGTACGCCAAGACTGAATTTAATTATAAAAATATCAAGGCGTTTATACCTGATGATTATGCAATATTCGATACAGCCTCCGGAGACTTTAACGAAGATGGGTATACAGATTACATTATTGTTTTAACACGCAAAAACGAAACGCCAAATTCAAGTGGCGAAAGACCTCTTCTGTTGCTGGCAGGTCTGCCAAAAGGCAAGTTCGAGTTGATTGCCCGCAACGACCAGGTAGTGCTGTGTGCTAATTGCGGTGGCGTTTTTGGTGATCCTTACAAAAAAGTATCCATCAGTGGTCAGCTAATTACTGTTGAGCATAGCGTGGGCGGAACATGGCAGTGGTCCAGGTCTACTACTTTCAGGTATGACGGCCAGACCAGGGAAATCCTCCTGCAAGAAGATGTGACGAAATCTTACAAAAAGTATTTAAGCAGTAGAGAAAAGACGATTGCCGTAAACAATGCCGATTTTGGCAATCTTCCTTTCGCTTCTTATTCCTATCACAAAGGTTTTCAGCAGTAAAGACGGCAGCTTCCTGAAACACTTGTATTAAATCGTCAAATCGTCAAATCCGTTTACACAAGTGGCTTGCTTTTCGTAAATGGTTTTGTCCGAATTTAATAATTAGCTTTTCTTACCCGATCTCCATTAAATTTTTAGTTTCCTGTGCCTTCCACTACCATTAACACAATTCGATAACTTTACCTGATGTCGTTAAACTTCAGCAAAAGGGTACAACTTGTCGAATGTCCTCGTGACGCCATGCAGGGCTGGAAATCATTTATTCCGACACCGAAGAAAATTGATTATCTCAATAGTTTAATACAGGTCGGCTTCAATACACTCGACTGTGGAAGTTTTGTTTCTGCGAAAGCAATACCTCAAATGTCCGATACTGCTGAAGTAATCGATGGTCTGTTACTAGATGGCAGTAAAACGAGGTTGTTGGTTATTGTGGCAAATGCAAGAGGAGCAGAGGCTGCCGTGTCATTTGAAAAAATTTTTTATCTCGGATTTCCTTTTTCCATTTCGCCTACTTTTCAGCTAAGAAACGCAAATAGTACTTTTGAAGAAAGTTTGCAGCGACTGGACGCTATACAAAACCTTTGTTTGCAAGCGAATAAAGAACTGGTAGTGTACCTGAGCATGGGCTTTGGAAATCCATACGGTGATGAGTATGATGAAGAAACTTTGTTGCATTGGGCAGACGAGATGGTTAAAAAAAATATAAAAATAATTTCCCTGGCTGATACTATCGGCGTGGCTAATCCGGATCAAATTAATTTTGCACTTAGTACTTTAATACCTGCTTATCCGCAAACAGAATGGGGGGTACACCTTCACTCTACCTCCG
>JALYZZ010000140.1 GCA_030948675.1 Bacteroidota bacterium
ATGGACTATGGGAAAATGTTGTTTTTGAGTATCCTGCAAGAATACCTTACCTGGACGTATTGGTTCATTTAAATGCCGCCAAAGGAGTGTTCATTTTGGGCAGCACCGAACCGCATTATACTCCATCAAAAGTGTACCAGGCAGTTTTATCAGGTAAGCCAATATGGGCGGTGCTTCATAAAAGCAGTACGGCTTGTGAAGTTATAAGAGCGTCTGGTGCAGGTGTTGTTTTAGATTTTGATGGTGAAGAAGGACTGCATATAATAACTGAATGTTTTGCTGATAACTTTCGTGAATACAAAGGTTTTTTAAATGACTATGATCCTAAAAAAATAAAAGAAGCTGAATTAGAAAAGTTTTCTGCTTACAATGTAACAGGATCGTTAGCGAAGCTACTTGATATAGCTTCTGGAACCCCTTAGTTTACTTTCTTCCTCAACAAAAAAAAGGTTCAAGATGCAGTTATTCTTAATTGTTATATAATCATTTGCCTCTGTAGATGCTTTCAACAACCAAACAAATTTCATCTGCTGTTAGCGTTATACTTCCGGTTTATAATGGAGGTGAATACCTGCTGCTATCCGTACAGAGTGTGCTTGAACAAACCACTGATAAATTCGAGTTTTTAATTCTGGATGATTGTTCTACAGATGGAAGCTGGAGTTACATTAGTTCTATTAAAGATCCCAGGGTTAAGATTTTTAGGAATGATGAAAACAGTGGCCTTTTTTTCAACATAAACTTTTTAATAAAAAAATCAAAAAGCCAGTTAATTAAGCTTTGGTCGCAGGATGACATCATGTATAAGAATTGTTTGCAAACAGTAATTGAGTTTCATGAAAAATATCCCCGAATTGGATTTAGCTATAGTGGCCGAGACATTATTAATGGGAAGGGGGAAGTCATTAGAAGAAATGATGATGATACAACTCCCGAGATTGTCGCTACTAATTTACATGCGCTTATCGCTTTTTTTACAGGATCGATAGCTGGTAACATTGCAAACGTCTGTCTCAATTTCAATGCATTGGAAAAGGTCGGATTGTTTAAGGAAGACATGAAGATATCTGCTGATTTTGATATGTGGGTGCGAATGGCTGAACGTTACGATATCGGATTTATCAGAGATAGCTTAATTCAACTCAGAGATCATAGCGGACAGTTAAGCCGCAATGAAAGCTTTTACATTAACCACGTGCGTGAAGATTTGCAAATTTATCGATACCTGCTCGGTTACGTCAGTGACCCAATTAAACGAAGAGGCAGGTCGATGCTTCGGAAACATAAGTTTGTTTTTTACTATACGCTCATGATCAAATCTTTACTTAAAGGTAATTTGAAAGTTTTTTTTGCTTTTTATAAACAGCTCTCCTCCTTTGATAACTTCTTTATTTTGACTTTTTATTTTTTTAAGGGTAAATTGTTCAAACCAGGAAAACCAGAATTCGTCGTATAAATTGCCAATTTAGCATGAAGTTGAAAAAGCGGCTGGCAATAGTTACTACTCACCCGATACAATATAATGCGCCCCTTTTTAAATTGCTCAACGAGGAGGGCAGCTTTACTGTAAAAGTATTTTATACATGGAGCCAGTCAAAGGAAAAAGTGCTTGATAAAGACTTCGGACGTGTTGTGGCATGGGACATCCCTATACTAGATGGTTACGACTATACGTTTGTTGATAATGTTTCATCTACTCCTGGTTCTCATCATTTTAACGGTATTATTAATCCTACTTTAAATAAAGAAATTGAAGATTGGAACGCAGATGCAATTCTCATATATGGTTGGGCTTTTTCAAGTCATTTTAAGGTAATGCGATACTTCCATAAAAAGATTCCCGTAATATTCAGGGGCGATTCTACTTTGTTAGATGAACCTTCTGGTTATTCAGTAAAAAAATTATTTAGGCGATCATTTCTGCGATGGGTTTATAGTTATGTTGATTTAGCATTGTATGTTGGTTCCGCAAATAGAAGATACTTTGAGGCTGTTGGTTTTAAATCAAAACAGCTGTTATTTGCACCTCATGCTATTGATAATACACGGTTCTCAATAAATGAAGATGAGTTTTGCCAGGAGGCAAAAAAATGGCGAATCGAGTTAGGTATTCCAGAGAATGGTTTTGTTTTTCTTTTTGCTGCTAAACTCACAATTAAAAAGGATCCTGAGTTATTAATAAAATCGTTTTTAGAGCTGCAAAATTCCTCCAAGTGGTTAATAG
>JALYZZ010000204.1 GCA_030948675.1 Bacteroidota bacterium
TAAAGTGGTGTGTCTGGATGAAAAAGGTGACTTAAAGAAGACCAGCCTGATTTATATACACGAAGGAAACAAACAATTCGAAGCTGAGCACATTATAAAAGACCTCGTTGCTACTTATAAAATAGAAGTGTTTGCAATTGGTGATGGAACGGCTGGCCGGGAAACGGAACAATTCATAAAAAAACTGCAAACTGGTTTACCTGTGTTTATGGTAAACGAAGATGGCGCATCGGTATATAGCGCATCTGAAACCGCACGCGAAGAGTTTCCTAATGAAGATGTAACTGTCAGAGGTTCGGTAAGTATAGGCAGACGATTGATCGACCCTTTGGCAGAGTTGGTAAAGATTGACCCTAAAAGCATTGGAGTAGGACAGTATCAACATGATGTAAATCAATTCAGGCTAAAGGAAAAGCTGGACCAGACTGTAGAGAGTTGTGTGAATGCAGTCGGTGTTAATCTAAATACTGCAAGTAAACATTTGCTGAGTTATGTCAGCGGAATCGGTAGCACGCTTGCTGACAACATTGTAAAATATCGAAGTGAAATAGGAAGGTTCAAAAGTCGAAAGGAATTGTTGAAAGTGCCAAGGCTTGGGGGAAAAGCTTTTGAACAATGCGCAGGTTTCTTACGGATAAAAGAAGGCGAAAATCCCTTGGATGCCAGTGCTGTGCATCCTGAAGCTTACCCTGTTGTACAGCAAATGGCTAAAGACCTGGATGCAGATATAAAAACGCTAATTGGTTATGAGGAGTTGATCAAAAAAATAGATCCAAAAAAACATGTCACCGAGCAAGTGGGTGAGTTGACAATTAGAGACATTTTAAAAGAACTGCAGAAACCCGGACTGGATCCGCGAAGCGAAGTACAACAATTTGAATTCGCTAATATCTTTAAGATTGAGGACGTTTCGGTGGGCATGGTAGTGCCAGGAGTAGTAACAAACCTTACAAGATTTGGCGCTTTTGTTGACATCGGCGTGAAGCAGGATGGATTGGTGCACGTATCCGAAATTGCCCATAAGTACATTACTGATCCAAATGAAGCTTTAAAGCTAAATCAGCATGTACAGGTAAAAGTGCTGGAAGTAGATGTGGCAAGAAAACGAATTGCATTGTCCATCAAACAAACAGAGAAAGCGCCTGCAAGACTGCAAAAACCGGAGCAACCATCTTTTAAACATCAGCACAATAATCAAAACCAGGCGGCTAAAAACCGGGAACCGGAAAAGGCACTGCCACTGAATGATGCCCTGGCAATGTTGAAAAAGAAGTTTGGCAAGTAGTATTGGGAGATGTAGGAATATTGGAGTTGGCAATCCAATTATGCATTAGCAATTTTAGACTTATCGCCGCATACGCAAATCCACTTCCTGCCTATCACCAGGGTTTATATAATATTTAAACACCTGCAGCTCTTTACCTCATATTTCTTTGTCTGGCGTCACTCTTCTCAAGGCCGTCAATAAGACGCCGCTAATTACCAGGATTGTTCCGACAACTTGTTCTGTAAATATTCTTTCGCCCAGAAAATAATGTGCTTGTACGATTGTGGAAACAGGGCCAATTGCGGAAATGATCGCTACATTGTTTGCGCCGATGCGCTTAAGGCCATTTGATAGGAGAAAAGATGGAATAACCGTAGCAACAATAGCAAGTGCCAAACCATAATACCAAAGACCTGCACCTACATTCAATGCAGGTATATGGCCCTTAATAATGAAGTGGACAAAAATGGCTGTGGTGGCAGCCAGCATTGCGAAGGCGGTAAATTTAGTAGAACCGATATAAGGTATAATCTTGCCGCTGCCAGCAATATAAATTGAGTAAGTAACAGCGCATATAAATACAAAGATGCTACCTAGGTAAAAATGTGGGTTGCTGGTGTCAATACTTAGCTCGCCATAATAAGCGATCGCAATACCAAGGTAGGTTAGCAGCAGTGCAATCTTTTGAGCGCCGGACATTTTTTGATCGAAAAAGTACACATTAATTAAAACGGCAAATGTTGGATATAGAAAAAGAATTAACCTTTCCAGCCCTGCAGAAATATATTGAAGACCGATAAAATCAAAAAGGCTTGAAAGATAATATCCAAATATGCCCAGCAGGATTACATAAAGCCATTCTTTGCTATTCATCCGCACATTGCCCTTTTTATTACTTGATAAAAACGCTGCGATCAGGTAAAAAGGAAGTGAGAAAACCATTCTTAAAGTCAACAAGGTCAGGGCATCTACATGTACTGAATTGAAAGCTTTTTTTACGATAATGGCTTTTGTAGAAAATAATACTGCGCCAACAAGAGTAATTAGAAAGCCAGGTAACGTTATCTGGTTATTTTGTCTCAATGGATCAATTAAGAATCATACAGTAGGCGTGTGGATGAGTAAACCCTCCATTAAGCGGCGTATGGCTCAAAGGGGTAGTTAGTTTTTTACGAAGTTTTGCCCTTGTCACTCCTGGTTGCCTCCTTCGGCCCGGCCTTTATAATTGTTGATTAAACGGCCACGTTAAAATCTCTAAGTGCGTCATTTAAGCTGGTTTTCAAATCTGTACTTGGCTTACGTTTTCCAATAATCAGTGCGCAGCTAACATTGTATTCTCCCGCAGGAAATTTCTTTGCATACGTTCCAGGAATAACCACACTTCTTGCAGGTACCCTTCCTTTGTATTCGACCGGTTCGTTTCCGCTTACGTCAATTATTTTTGTCGATTGTGTCAGCACCACATTGGCACCCAATACTACCTCTTTTTCAAGCATTACCCCTTCTACCACTATTGACCGGCTGCCCAAAAAACATCCGTCTTCCACTATTACAGGGCTTGCCTGCAAAGGTTCCAGCACCCCTCCAATACCTACTCCGCCACTTAAATGTACATCTTTGCCTATCTGTGCGCAGCTACCAACCGTTGCCCATGTGTCTACCATAGTACCCTCGTCTACATACGCACCAATGTTTACATAGCTTGGCATTAAAACAACATTTTTAGCAAGAAAAGCACCATAACGGGCAACGGCATGTGGCACGGCACGCACCCCTAATTCTTTGTAGTTGCTTTTCAGTTTCATTTTGTCGTAAAACTCAAATGGAGGCAAAGTATACGTCTCCATTTGCTGTATACCGAAGTACATTAATATTGCCTGCTTTACCCATTCGTTTACAACCCATCCATTTTCTCCCGGAGCCGCAACTCTTAACCTGCCTTTGTCTACTTCTTCAATAACCTGCCTTACTGCTTCCTCATACTGAGGTGTTTTTAAAAGAGATCTCGTTGCAAAGGCTTCCTGTATCAGCGACTGTAATTCCATGTGGTAAAAATTTGTGCGAAATTAAAGGGTTATGTTACACGAATAGTAAGAAAAATAACCCGCGCCGATGAAAGACTGTGGTTGACGCTAAAGGATGTAAATACAATTACAATTTAAACCAGCATACTTAATAAAAAAGCACCACGTTGTCGCAGTGCTTCTAATGTATGATGAGTAGTAATAGTTAATCGTTTATTGGCCTATTCTCTAGATAAACAATTAGTAGAATTAATAATGCAGCTAGTTTTGGTTTTTGATGTTCTGGTAGATTAAAAATAATGAACGCACCCGCAGTTTCAGTACGAAATATATGAGTTAATAAACGAACCGGATAAGCCGGGTTATTAGCAGATGAGCCGTCCGTGTAAGGTGTAGTAAGTAATGAAGCTATTCCGGAAAACGCATGTCCATTCTTTCATTTTTAAACATTATCACAATGCTTTTGCATGTTTTACTGACAGTCTAAAAGATTCTGCTAAAGAAATATTTTTAGCTGCCTGTTCAATCACCTGCCGTGTCCAAACACCTTCCGAGGGCCTCGGAGCATCGTAGCCGATAATGCTTAATTCTTTATTGACGAGCAGGTAGGTCGGAAAAGTGATGTGATATTTTTGCAGCAGGTTAATTTTTTGTGGGCGGTTGCGCGCGTAAAATAAGTGAACTCCGGGCAAAGACTTTTCTTTTATCATTTGTTTCCATGCAGCTTTTCTATCGATGTTTTCAATACAGATACTTAAAAAAACAATGGTTGTGTCATGGGCGAAATACTCCTGAAGTTCTTTTGTATATGGAATCTCTTTTATACAAGGCGGACAAGTCGTAAACCAGAAATCAACATATACGGTTTTGCCTTTTAGTAAGGATGTTTTAAAGAGATGTCCACTGGTGTCTTCCACCTCAAGTGCTGCAAAAAATTGATTGTAAAGATAGTTATAGTGATCAATCAGAGAGTCATACCGGTGCTGTTGCTTCTGACTAAAGCTAGGTATTGACATCAACAGCACACACAGAAAGCATGCAAACATCTTCATTGATGCAATTATAATGCATCTATTACAACGAAGTCATTTTCATATAAGTTTGCAGCACAAGATTTTGTGCCAAGGGAAATTTATTAAAAGCATTTTGACTTCGCCAGAGTCAATCAAAACCGTACTACAAAGAATGAAAATAGCCTTCGATGCAAAAAGAGCCTATCAAAATGGAACCGGTCTAGGGCATTATAGTCGTTCGCTGATTTCATCGCTGTCCACTTATTATCCTCACCACCATTATTTTCTTTGTGCTCCGAAACTTACCGCCCGCTACAATATCTCGGCCATTGCAAACATTTCCACTATAACTCCCAGCGGTTTTGTTGCTAAGCAATTAAAATCATTATGGAGAAGTAACCTTGTGAAAAAAGATCTGGTGGAGAAAAATATTGATTTGTATCATGGCCTAAGTCATGAAATACCGGTTGGCATTCAAAAAACTGGTATTCGCACTGTAGTCACGATGCACGATCTTATTTTTGAGCGGTACCCCCAGCATTATAATAAATTAGACGTATTGATTTACCGGCAAAAGTTTAAGTATGCTTGTAAAACAGCCGTTGATATTATTGCAATCAGTAAGCAAACAAAAGACGATTTGATCAACTTTTATCAAGTACCGGAGGGGAAAATAAGTATTTGCTACCAAAGCTGCAACCCTGCGTATAGCAAAGTGGTATCAACAGAAGAAAAGGATAGGATAAGGGATTTATATAATTTACCGGATCGTTTTTTCCTTTCTGTCGGATCAATTATAGAAAGAAAAAATCTTTTAAACATTTGTAAAGCGCTACACGCAGTACGAAAAATAACAGATATAAAATTGGTTGTGATAGGAGAGGGTGGCGACTACAAAAAACAAGTAAAGCAGTATCTATTGCAAAACAACCTTACTACTGAAGTTGTTTTTCTCTCTGAGCATCCTGTAGCCCAAAATTCTCCTGGTTTTCAGTCCGGTAACGATTTTCCCGCTATTTACCAGCTTTCCGCGGCGTTGGTTTATCCCTCTTTGTTTGAAGGATTTGGTATTCCTGTTCTTGAAGCCTTATGGAGTAAGACCCCAGTGATTACTTCTTATTTATCCTGTCTTCCGGAAACGGGTGGCGAAGCAGCATACTACGTTGACCCTTACTCTGTCGACGACCTGACAGAAGGAATGATAAAAATACTAACGGATCAAACGCTCGTTCAAGAGATGAGGGAAAAAGGATGGCAGCATGCACAAAATTTTACGCCGCAAAGATGCGCCGCAAAGGTAATGGAGGTATACCTTCGCAAACAATGACAGAATTCACAGCAGACATTACAGAAGCCCTTACGGTATTGAATAGAGGTGGCGTCATTTTGTATCCGACAGATACTGTTTGGGGGTTGGGCTGCGATGCTACTAACAGTAAAGCAGTAGAGAAATTAACGACGCTTAAAGGAAAACCTCCCCACAGAGGATTGATTGTAATATTGGCTTCTGAAAGAGACGTGTTGCAATATACAGCTAACCCCGACTTTGCTGTATTTGATTATCTTAATACTGCTGCCAAGCCCACTACAGTTATTTACGAGCATGGGTTGGGTGTAGCGGATGAGGTATTAAACGAGGATGGCAGTATTGCAATTCGGTTGGTAAAAGAAGACTTTTGCCGCCATTTACTAAAGCGCTTTAGAAAGCCTGTTGTGTCTACATCAGCAAATCGTCATGGGCAACCAACTCCCCAAAATTTTGTAGATGTGTCAGATGAAATTAAATTCGGGGTCGACTATGTAGTGAATTATCGGCAAAACGACACGCTTCCACATATTGCATCTTCTATAATACAATGGAAAAATGGAAACTGTCTAATTATACGGGCTTAATGCGGGAAATTTTTAAACTTTCTCAATTTTAATTTCACCAGTATGGTATGGCAGAATAATTGTTCCTTCTACTGAAACCATTTAGACCATGCCACAAGTTACTCTTTCAGTACCTCAAGAAAAACTTCCTGTTTTGACTGATTTCTTAAATGCCCTCGGTATTGAAAACAAAAAACTTCAACCCAAAATTCCCCGGTATTCCTACAAAAAAGTTTCTGGTTCAGTAAGAAATACTGCCAGCAATTTATATAGAAAGTATTTTAGCTGGGAGTATTTTAGCAACGAACTTGAGTTTGAATAAGGTTAGAGCATTCTGTGTGTTAATCTTGCTTTCGGGTTCCAAAAATCTGCGACCAGTTTTCGCCTTACAATTGCCTACATCTATAAACAATTATCTTTGCCGCAATCATGTATATAGATTGCAGTAATAAGGAGTTGTTTATTCTAAAGAAAATCGCCAACACTGCCGCTGACCTCCGAATGTCGGCTTTTGTTATTGGCGGCTTTGTAAGAGATAAGATTATAGGGAGGCCTACAAAAGATGCAGATATTGTGTGCTTGGGCGACGGCATCCTACTTGCGAATAAGGTAGCAGAAAGGTTTTCTCCACAACCGGTAGTGGCCTACTTTAAAACCTTTGGTACTGCTCAAATTAGAATCGAAGATCTGGAAATAGAATTTGTTGGCGCACGAAAAGAAAGCTACCGGTTAAAAAGTCGCAATCCTGCAGTTGAGCCCGGAACGATTGAAGATGATCAAAACCGCCGGGACTTTACGATTAATGCACTTGCCATCAGCCTGAACAAAGAGACTTATGGCGAATTGATCGATCCATTCAACGGTCTTTCTGATATTGATGCGAAAATTATTCGTACTCCTCTCGAACCTGCTCAAACATTTACCGACGATCCTTTACGAATGATGCGGGCAATACGTTTTGCTGCACAGCTTCAATTTGAGATAGATCCTAAAACTTTTCAGGCAATCACAGATAACAAAGACAGAATAAAAATTATTTCGCAGGAAAGGATCACGGACGAGTTAAACAAAATAATGCTAAGCAGTAAACCGTCGGTTGGCTGGCATCTTTTGTTTACGTCAGGTTTACTGAACATTATCTTTCCCCAAATGATAGACCTGGCAGGCGCGCAATACATTGAGGGCAAGGGGCACAAAGACAATTTTTACCACACTTTACAGGTACTTGACAATATTAGTAAACATACAAATGACCTTTGGCTACGATGGGCAGCGCTGTTGCACGACATAGGCAAACCTGCCACCAAAAGATTTGAAGAAGGTCATGGTTGGACTTTTCACGGGCACGAAGTAGTAGGCGCACGCATGGTACCAAAAATTTTCAACAAGCTAAAACTACCCTTAAGTGAAAAAATGAGGTTTGTACAAAAACTGGTGGAGCTGCACCTTCGCCCTATTAGCTTAACTAAAGAAAACATAACAGACAGCGCAGTCCGAAGGCTGCTTTTTGATGCCAGCGAAGATATTGAAGCACTAATGCTGCTTTGTAATGCAGATATTACCAGTAAAAACAAGTTTAAAGTAAAAAGGTATATCGCAAATTTTGAACTTGTAAAAAAACGAATGGAAGAGGTAGAGGCGCAGGACAAGGTACGTAACTGGCAGCCACCCATTACCGGTGAATTAATTATGCAGACGTTTGGATTGCCACCGGGAAGAAAAGTTGGAATAATTAAAGACGCAATTAGAGAAGCAATTTTAGATGGTGTTATTCCCAACAGCTATACTAAAGCTTTCGACTTTATGTTGCAGAAAGGCAACGAACTAAACCTTGCACCGGTAACATCATCTTGAAACGCACCGGCAAATATGGTTTGAAGTTTGCATCTAGCAGATAAACTTCTAACAACTGTGTACCGCAGCGCTCCATACTTAACTGACTTAATCACGAACTGGTAAAGTAAACCATCTGCCAGAAGTGTTACATAAACGAATGGTAGCAAAAATCAACATTCATGTTGTATGTTTGAAAACTATTAATTTGATTTTGGTGTTAGCTTAACGATTAAAATAAAGAACAAATAAAATGGCGGTTTTAAAATTTAGAGCATATTATGAAGATGATGAAAGCGTTTATCGTGATATTGTTGTAAAACATACTCAAACGTTTGCCGACCTTCATAATGCTATTTTAAAAGCATATGAATTCGACAATAAACACCAGGCAACTTTTTACCGCAGTAACGATAGCTGGCAGCGCGGTCGTGAAATTACACTGCAGAAGTATGACAAGGAATATAAGGCCGCGCCATTAATAATGGCTGACACAACAATTGGTTCAGAAATAAAAGACCCGAATCAGAAGTTTATTTATACGTACGACTTTGTAAAAGGCTGGGCTTTTTTAGTAGAATTGATTAATGTAACCAAAGAGGAAAGTCCAAAAACTACTTACCCATCTACCGCGCGAACAGAAGGTATTGGGCCTGCGCAATATGGAACAAAAAGTTTGTTGGGAGATAAGTTTGTAGACATAGAAGAAAAATACGATTTAAGTGCCGGGGCCGAAGGTTTTGGACGAGAAGGTGTTAGTGACGCCGTTGCCGATACCGAGGATAGCGAAGAAGAGTCATTTAACGATGAAACCGATTCTGCAGCGCACGAAGAAGAATTTTAACGCTAATCAGTATACCTACACTGTACGTTTAGCCTTTTAAGCAATTGCGCTTTATTTTGCACCAACCTACTATTATCATCATTTGTGGACCCACTGCTGTCGGTAAGACTCATGTTGCCGTACAACTAGCTCAATTATTAGGAACAGAAATTATTTCTGCTGATTCAAGACAATGTTTCCGTGAGTTGAATATAGGTGTGGCAAAGCCCTCTTTGCAAGAGCTGCAATTGGTACATCATCACTTTATAAATTCCCATAGTATTTATGATGACGTAAACGCGGGTGTTTTTGAAAGATATGCGCTAGCGGCAGCGGAGAATATTTTCAGGAAACAACCGGTGGCAGTAATGC
>JALYZZ010000255.1 GCA_030948675.1 Bacteroidota bacterium
GTCAGCTACAGCTTTTACACGACCATGGTAAAGGTTACCACCTCTGTCGAAAACACAGGTAGTAAGACCTAGCGCAGTTGCTTTACGGGCAATAGCAGCTCCAACCATTTTACTTTTTTCTACCTTAGGAGCAGTTTGCGCAGCGATATCTTTTTCTCTAGAAGAAGCAGCAGCCAGTGTAGTGCCATTTGTATCGTCAATCAACTGAGCGTAGATCTCTGAATTACTTCTACAAACAGAAAGACGGGGTTTAGTAGCAGTACCGGCAACCTTTTTGCGAACACGGTACCTGATCTTCTGCCTTTTAATTAATTTGTCCATTTTTTATTTATTTATTTCCCGATACTGCCGGGAGAAATTATTAGTCATTTATCCAACCAGCCATCTGGTGCATTTAGCCAAAACTCATTGACCTGATGACCAACTGACTGCTAACTTTACTACTTACCAGCAGCTTTACCAGCTTTTCTACGGATGAACTCGTCAGTGTATCTAACACCCTTTCCTTTATATGGCTCAGGCTTGCGAAGACTGCGAATTTTAGCAGCAACAGCACCTAAAAGCTGATTGTCACTTCCCTCTAAACTAATTTTTGGATTTTGACCTTTCAAGGTTTCAGTAGCAACTTTAATTTCTGAAGGAACATCAAAAATTATATTGTGAGAAAAACCGAGGGAAAGGTCTAATGTATTGCCAGTGTTTGTTGCTTTATAACCAACACCAACTAATTCTAACTGTTTAGTAAATCCAGTACTTACGCCTTTAACCATGTTACTGATTAATGAACGATATAAGCCGTGCATTGCACGGTGACGGATTTGATCTGTAGGACGAGTTACAATAACCTCACTGCCATTTACTTCAACTTTAATATCTCTATCAATAGCCTGAGTTAATGTTCCCTTTGGTCCTTTTACAGTAATGGTATTATCAGAACCAACTGTAAGTGTTACACCGCTTACAAGAGCAACCGGTTGTTTACCTATACGAGACATAATTAAACTTTTTAAAATTTTGAGTCCGATAGTTATCGGATAAATCGGAGGTTGACAGTGTTCAGTTACCGTATAGAGAACTTAAATTATCAAATCAACCTTTTGTTCAAAAAACCTAAAAAACATTTAAGATTTTCGAACTGCACCTGTATTAATAAATATGGCAAAGTACTTCTCCGCCCACATTCTGTGCTTTTGCTTCTTTATCAGTCATCACACCTTTTGAGGTAGAAATGATGGCTATACCTAAACCATTCTGAACTCTTTCAAAATCTGCAGGTTTAGAGTAAGTACGCAAACCCGGACGACTAACTCTCTCAAGACTGCGGATAGCAGGAACTTTGGTGTTAGCATCGTATTTCAAGGCTATCTTAATTACTCCCTGTTTGTTATCATCTTCAAATTTATACTTAAGAATATATCCTTTATCGTACAAAATCTCAGTAATCCGCTTTTTTAAGTTGCTTGCAGGAATTTCAACAATCCTGTGATTCGCCATCTGTGCATTACGAACCCTGGTTAAAAAATCTGCTATAGGATCAGTTACCATTGTTATTTGTAATTGAAAAATTTAAAATGTTGTTACAATGCGATATCCTTGATATCTCTGACGATTGTCATACGACTATCGTCAATCTCTATCTACCAGCTTGCCTTCGTTACGCCTGGAATTTTACCAGCCAAAGCCATATCACGAAACACGTTTCTTGATAGTCCAAAGTACCCTACATAACCCCTCGGGCGGCCTGTTAGCTGGCAACGGTTTTTCAAACGTACAGGAGAAGCGTTTTTTGGCAGTAAGTCTAAGGCTGCATAATCACCTGCTGCTTTAAGAGCACTTCTTTTATCAGCAAACTTAGCGACCATCTTCTCCCTTTTTCTTTGCCTGGCTTTTACAGATTCTTTTGCCATAATCTATATTATTGATTGTCTTTTTTTACGTTTTTGAATGGCATTCCCAACTCTTTCAACAATTCGTAAGCTTCCTCATTAGTATTTGCAGAAGTCACAAAAGTGATATCCATACCGGTAATCCTGTTTACCTTGTCAATATCAATTTCAGGAAATATAATTTGTTCAGTAATACCTATTGTATAATTACCACGACCATCAAAAGATTTATCGTTTACACCCTTGAAATCACGAACACGAGGTAGAGAAACAGAAACAAACCTGTCGAGAAATTCATACATTTTTACACCGCGCAATGTGACCCTTGCACCGATTGGCATATTCTTCCTTAATTTAAAGTTAGAAATGTCCTTCTTAGATGTAGTTGCTACAGCCTTTTGACCCGATATAGTGGTCAGCTCATCAACGGCAACGTCTACCAATTTTTTATCTGACACAGCGCCGTTAACCCCACGGTTAAGACAAATCTTTAATAATTTCGGAGCCTGCATAACAGAGGTGTATCCAAACTTTTTCATTAAAGCAGGCACAACTTCTGTAGTATACTTGTCTGCTAATCTTGGTTTATAAGTAGTGGTAGCCATTATTTAATTACCTCCCCTGATTTTTTTGCAATACGAACTAATTTACCTTCCTGACGGTCACGCTTTATCTTTGTAGCGGCACCGGCTTTAGCATCCCACAACATTACATTACTGATATTGATTGATGCTTCTCTTTTTACCAAACCACCTTTAGTGTTTTGAGCACTTGGCTTTGTATGCTTGGTTATAATATTTGCTCCCTCAACTACAACACGACCTTTCTCAAGAATTACTTCTAAAACCATACGTGGTTTCTTCAGGTCCTTATCATCACCAGCTATAACCACCACCTGGTCACCCTTTTTGATGTTGTATTTAGGTTTAAATCTGTTGCTCACTTTATTTGATTTTTTATGCTTATTGCTTTTTGCGAAATTTCCGACCCCCCCAATTTTTTTACTTGTTTGCCCGCTTTATGTCCTGCCTTCTGCTTATGTTGTGTCACTCACTTTTACTCTTTATCTTTATTCTACACAACAAAAGATGAAAAATGAGGCGCGAAAGTAATCATTTCCAGTGTAATGCGTCTCTCAAATCTCGTTATACATATTATAAAACTTCAGGCGCCAGGGAGATAATTTTCATGTAACCTTTATCTCTTAATTCTCTTGCAACAGGTCCGAAAATACGTGTTCCTCTAGGCTCATCCGAATTGTTCAATAAAACCACGGCGTTGTCGTCAAAACGGATGTAAGAACCATCTTTTCGACGAAGTTTATTTTTAGTGCGAACTATTACAGCTTTTGAAACAGTTCCTTTCTTTACACCTGCCGCCGGCATTGCGTCTTTTACAGTAACTACTATTTTATCACCAATCTTAGCATAGTCCTGCCCGGAGTTGCCTAACACCCGGATACACAAAACTTCTTTGGCACCGCTGTTATCAGCTACGTTCAATCTACTTTCTTGCTGAATCATTTTACTAGCTTTAAGCTATTAGCTGTGAGCCAATAGCCAATAAACAAATTTTATTTAATTTTTGCAGAGGCTTATGGCGATGCCAAAAGCTTGCGTCCTCTTTAACGCTTGTGCTTGAAGCTAAAAGCTTCCGGGTTATTCTTACTTCACTTTTTCGACAACCTCAACCAGTCTCCAACGCTTAGTTTTGCTAAGTGGACGGGTTTCCATGATCTTTACAGTATCACCAATACTACACTCGTTTTTTTCGTCGTGCGCATGGAACTTCGTAGTCTTCTTTACGAATTTACCGTAAATGGGGTGCTTTACCTTTCTCTCAGCCGCAACTACAATAGTTTTATCCATCTTATTGCTGCTAACCACTCCGATCCTGATTTTACGCAAATTTCTTTCTAACATTGTACTATTTATTATGGATTAGACGCCTAACGCTCTGTTCTTTAATTCTGTTTTCAAACGAGCAACATCTCTTCTTAAGGCTCTGATGCTCATTGGGTTTTCCAAGGGAGAAATTGCATGAGCAAATTCAAGCTTCTTCAACCGAAGCTCATCTTCCTGAATTCGTGCCTTAAGATCACTTTCGTTCAAATCTTTAAGACCTTTATTAAATTCGAATTTCTTATTAGCCATTGCCAAAACTTTTTTTGTTGTGATTATGCCTGTAGTTCTCTACGAACTACAAACTTGGTTTGAATAGGAAGCTTCTGAGCGGCAAGAGCAAATGCTGCTTTAGCTACCTCTTCAGATACACCATCCGCTTCAAATATGATACGACCTGGTTGCACCACTGCAGCCCAATATTCAGGGTTACCTTTACCCTTACCCATCCTCACCTCCGCAGGCTTATGAGTAATTACTTTATCAGGAAAAATTCGTATCCAAACATTACCCTCACGTTTCATAGAACGGGTCATTGCCTGACGGGCAGATTCAATTTGGCGATTAGTTAACCAAACAGAGTCTAATGCTTTCAATCCGAAAGAGCCAAAAGATAAAGTAGCTCCACGTTTAGTGTCACCTTTCATCCGGCCTTTCTGCATTTTTCTGTGCTTCGTTCTTTTCGGCTGTAACATCTTATTATTATTTCAAGTTTCAGGTTGCGGGTTGCACGTTTGAAAACCTCCACCTTAATTATTCAAAATTTGTTTTTAAAGCCCTACATCATGGCAAATTACCTTCTTCCACCGCCCTGGCCCTGGTAACCACCGCCACCACGGTTGTCTCTTCCACCGCCTCCTCCACGGTTATCCCCACCACCGCGGTTATCTCTCCTATCTCCACCTCTAAATCCACCTCTGTCATCTCCTCTCCTGTTGTCACCACCTCCGTCTCTTCTTTCACCAGCTTCTTTACCACCAACAAAATTTGGATTCAATTCTCTCTTACCCAGCACTTCACCTTTACAT
>JALYZZ010000266.1 GCA_030948675.1 Bacteroidota bacterium
CCATTACCGGCACCCATTAAAAATGCAACAGGCGCAAGTGATGAATTAAAATTACTGGAACAGTCTGAGAGAAACATGCAAAGAAATCAGCCTGCTCCTAAAACACCTGCGAAAACTCCCGTTAAAAAGGTAGTTGCAAAAAAGCAGGCTAAAGACGACGACAGCTATTAATCCATCTTTTTTCGTGGAAATAAGTGGTTAAGATTGTTAAAGTCCACTTCCCATCTCTGTCATTTAAAACAATCTTTCAGACGCTTTTACCTGACTTTCGGCTTATGCTGCCTGTTTATTATTTTAGATGAAAGCCTGCCTTTAATAAGTCTTCTCTTTGAATTTACTATAATAACACTGGGTACTTATCCTGTTTTTTTAGGCTCATACGCGTTGCGAGAGGTAGTAATAGGATTCACCTAAATATAACGGCAATAATTCGGCAAAGAGGGCTTGCGGGCGGATGGTAACCAAAAATTGATTCGCAGTTTTTGTATTGCTGACAGAGCTACAACAATTGCAATGTTACCTAAAACAAAACAGTTGTGTTGCCACAACCATTTAAAAAAAAATTCACGTTAAATAATTTTGCTGCAGATGCAAAAAGCTGAAAAAGATGAACGAAATCTGACACAACAATGTACCATCTTGATTGAATGCAGGTAAGCAAAAAAGATAGATATTAGGTAGCGTGTCTTATCCATTTGCAGTTATCAGCCATCAATTTGTATTAATCCAGTTTCAACACTGCTAAAAAAGCTTCCTGCGGCACTTCAACGTTTCCAATCTGCTTCATTCGCTTCTTACCTTCTTTCTGCTTTTCGAGTAACTTTCGCTTGCGGCTGATATCGCCACCATAGCATTTTGCAGTTACATCTTTACGCATCGCGCTAATGTTTTCGCGCGCTACGACTTTGGCGCCAATGGCTGCCTGTATGGCAATTTGAAACTGTTGTCGTGGTAACAACTCTTTTAATTTCTCACAAAGCTTTCTTCCAAAGTCCTGTGCTCGTCCGCGATGTATCAATGCACTTAGTGCATCGACTTTTTCTGCATTTAACAGAATGTCCATTTTCACAATATCACTTTCACGATAACCAATGGGGTGATAATCAAATGAGGCATAGCCGCGAGTGGAACTCTTAAGTTTATCGTAGAAATCAAAAACAATCTCAGTTAATGGCAATTCAAATACCAACTCAACACGGGTTGCGGTCAGGTAGCTTTGGTTAATAACGACACCACGCCTGCCAAGGCATAGCGTCATAATATTTCCAATATAATCTGACTGTGTAACTATCTGGGCCTTGATGAAAGGTTCTTCTATCTTTTCAAGCTTTGTAGGCTCAGGCATTTCAGACGGATTATTAACTATGATCTTATCTCCTTTTGAAGTGTATGCAATAAAGCTAACGTTAGGAACAGTCGTAATTACAGTCTGGTTAAACTCCCTCTCCAGCCGCTCCTGGATAATTTCCATGTGTAGCATTCCTAAAAATCCGCATCGAAAGCCGAAGCCCAGGGCTTGTGAAGTTTCGAGTTCAAAAGTTAAGGAAGCATCGTTCAACTGCAGCTTGTCCATACAATCTCTCAATTCTTCAAACGCATCTGTCTCTACCGGAAATATTCCCGCAAAAACCATTGGCTTTACTTCCTCAAAGCCCTTGATCATTTCAGCAGGATTATTAGCCAAAGTGATCGTATCACCGACTTTTACTTCCTTGGCGTTTTTTATACCTGTAATGATATATCCTACATCACCCGTCTTTACTTCATTTTTTGAAGTCATGGATAACTTAAGCACGCCTACTTCTTCGGCAAAGTAGTCTGTCCTCGTACTGGCGAACTGAATCTTATCGCCTTTTTTCAGGCTGCCATTCATAATACGGTAGTAAATAATAATTCCCCTGAAACTGTTAAAAACGCTGTCAAATATTAGCGCCTGCAAAGGAGCATCAACGTTGCCTGATGGAGCAGGAATGCGGTCTACTATCGCTGCCAGTATTTCCTCGATACCAATTCCACTTTTAGCACTTGCTAATAAAATAGTTTCTGGTTTACACCCGATAAGTTCGACAATCTGGTCCTTGACTTCTTCTATCATTGCACCATCCATATCAATCTTATTAATGATCGGGATAATTTCAAGATTGTTGTCAATCGCGAGGTAAAGGTTACTAATAGTTTGAGCCTGTATACCCTGTGATGCATCTACAAGTAGCAAAGCACCTTCGCAAGCTGCAAGTGCTCTGCTCACCTCGTAGCTGAAGTCTACGTGACCGGGGGTGTCTATGAGGTTAAGTGTATAAGTTTCGCCTTTAAAAGGGTAGTTAATTTGTATTGCGTGACTTTTGATTGTAATGCCTTTTTCGCGTTCGAGGTCCATGTCATCCAACACCTGCGCCTGCATATCTCTGTCACTAATGGTATGTGTAAACTCAAGAAGGCGGTCTGCAAGCGTACTTTTTCCGTGGTCAATATGTGCGATAATGCAAAAATTCCTGATATTCTTCATGTTGCAGCAAAAATAACAATGTGGAAGCACATTTTGCTTGCTCAATCGCCGGTGCACCTGATACGATCTGTTATTTTTTGTTTGGAGTCTGCGGCTAACTTTAATAGAATTAAAATGATTACAAGGTGGTTTAAAACTTCATCCGTACTCCTCCCGTTGTTTTCAATAGTGTTTGGCCTGACCATTTGTGGATATTTTAATATTTCCTAAACTTTTAATCACGTTAATTTTAATCAACCGCACCTATTTATGAAATACTCGTTTCTCCTGCTGCTGCTAGTTTTTTTTATGCTAAATAGCTGCCAGAAAGACAAGGACAGGAAGTTGCTGGGGGCCTATTTTAAATACACAATAAATGGTAAGGAAACAGTGATCAACGATGAAACAGGAATAAATAGTAACCTGTTTGATTGTACCTTTTACGGGGACACGAGTGTAATCATCAACGTTTCTAAAATCTATGAGGGGGCAGGCTTTGTTGTGAAAAGCGATAGCATACGAGATGCAACCTATATACTTGATAACCGTTATAAAGTCTATTACACCAACCCTGTTGATGAATATAGATACTACACTGCCGAAATATACACTGGTACACTAGCACTT
>JALYZZ010000319.1 GCA_030948675.1 Bacteroidota bacterium
AACGGAGACTCTGTGAAAGTAAGAATCAACTATTCCTTTACTATTCCTGAGTATGGCACAGACCGGCTGGGTAGAGTACAAACAAAAAATGGCTGGATATATGAAGTTGCACAGTGGTATCCACGAATGTGTGTTTTTGACAATGTACAGGGCTGGAACACATTACCCTATCTGGGGCAGGGGGAATTCTACCTTGAGTATGGCAATTTTGAATACAACATTACCGCTTCTGCCAACCAGATTATCGTAGGATCCGGTGAATTACAAAACCCTTCTGAAGTGCTGACAGCAACACAAATCATCAGGCTGAAGCAGGCCAGGTTGAGCGATAAAACGGTTATGATCCGCGATACGACTGAAGTAACCGATCCTGCATCGCGACCAGTAGGCAAGAGTAAATTGACATGGAAATTTAAATGTAAAAATGCCAGGGACGTGGCGTGGGCGGCAAGCACAGCCTTTGTCTGGGATGCGGCGAGGATGAACCTTCCGAATAACAAAACAGCGCTCGCCATGTCGGTGTATCCAATAGAGAGTGCGGGAGACTCGGCATGGGGACGGGCAACGGAATATGTAAAGGGTGCACTTGAGCACTATTCAAATCAATGGTACCCCTACACTTATCCTGTAGCGGTAAATGTAGCCGGCAGAGTTGGCGGTATGGAATACCCGGGAATTGTCTTTTGCAGCCTGAGATCAAGAAGAAGAGGCCTTTGGGGCGTTACAAGTCACGAGTTTGGACATAATTGGTTTCCCATGATTGTTGGCAGCAACGAGCGCAAATACGCCTGGATGGATGAGGGCTTCAATACATTCATCAACAGCGTTGCCAATACTGCTTACAATAACGGCGAATTTGGCAATGATACCACCAGCAGGTATAGGCTTGCTAAAGTGTACTTTTCAGACAGAACGGAAAGTATCTTTAACCTTCCTGACGTTAACAGCCCTGCTAACTGGGGTATCAACAGCTACAATAAACCATCTTTAGGCCTTCAGCTACTACGCGAAGAAATTATTGGCCAGGATAGGTTTGATAAAGCGTTTCGCTATTACATCAACAACTGGGCTTTTAAACACCCCACCCCCTGGGACTTCTTCCGTGCAATCGAAAACTATAGCGGTGAAACGCTTGATTGGTTTTGGAGAGGATGGTTTATCAACAACTGGAAGTTCGATGCAGGTGTATCGGATGTAAAATATGTAGACAACGACCCGGCGAAGGGCGGACTGGTTACGATAGAACTGTTGCAAATGATGCCTATGCCCGTAACCGTACAAGTAACGCAGGTTAGCGGAAAAACTGAACGTGTAAAGCTGCCGGTGGAAGTATGGCATCATGGAAGCAAATGGACATTGAGAGTAAATTCAACAGACAAAATATCTTCAGTGATTGTTGACCCTGACAAAAGATTGCCAGATATTAATGACGCAAATAACACCTGGAACAATAATTTATAACACGAGCTGTTTGTTTGTAACAAGTGTAGCAAAGCGAAGCTTTTCCTTCGCTTTTTTTATGTGGTAAAATTTGTTTTCAATAAAAAGTTTGAACTGGTAAAAGATGGCAACCAATATTTCTACAAAAAATTTAAGAGCGTTGTAGTCGTTGTATTATGTAAAAATTTAGAATGCCGGTAAAAAGTGCCTATACAACTAATTCTTAAAATCCTTTAGAATCAGGTGGCAACGATCTTCATTGCAGTGGTTTTCGTAAATTCGTACATATGGAAGAGCAGGAAATCGTAGCGGCTTCAGCAGTGCCAAAATATAATTTGAATGAAGATCAGGAAAAGAAAGAAATCTTGCGTCATTACCGCGCATTGCTGCGAGCCTTAAGGGAAAAACTAAAAAAAGGTGATAAAGAGTTGGTAAGGCATGCCTTTGAAATAGCGGCAGAGTCGCACAGAACCATGCGTAGAAAAAGTGGAGAACCTTATATTATTCATCCGCTTGCTGTTGCAATGATTTGTGTAGAAGAAATAGGGCTTGGCGTACGCAGTACTATTTGTGCGTTGCTTCACGACACAGTTGAAGATACAGATTTAACGTTAGAGGATGTTGAAAGAGAATTTGGTCATGAAATTGCCAGGATCGTAGACGGACTTACTAAGATTTCAACAGTTATTGATACCAATACGAGTCAGCAGGCGGAAAATTTTAAGAAAATACTCCTTACATTAACCGACGATCCCAGGGTTATCTTAATTAAGCTGGCCGACAGGCTTCACAACATGCGCACGCTCGACAGCATGAAACGCGAGAAGCAGTTAAAAGTGTCGAGCGAGACTGTTTGGGTCTATGCACCCTTAGCTCATAGAATGGGTTTGTACAACGTTAAAACAGAGTTGGAAGACTTATCCATGAAGTACATGGAGCCGGAAACTTACAAAGACATTGCGCGTAAGCTTGCAGAAACAAAGAGGGAGCGTACGAGGTACATCAACGAATTTATCAGGCCGGTAAAAGATAAGCTCGTTGCCGGCGGCTTCAATTTTGAAATTTACGGGCGGCCTAAAAGCATTCACTCCATCTGGAATAAAATAAAGAAAAAAGGAGTGGCATTTGAAGAGGTTTACGACCTTTTTGCGATTCGCATTATTCTAAATTCTCCTCATGCAAAAGAAAAAGAACATTGCTGGAAAGTGTATTCTATTATAACAGACGAATACACACCCTCCCCTGAAAGATTGAGAGATTGGTTGAGCAACCCCAAAAGCAATGGTTACGAGGCTTTGCACACGACAGTAATGGGTCCGCAAGGTAAATGGGTCGAAGTACAAATAAGGTCTAAGCGCATGAATGAAATTGCGGAAAAAGGCCTTGCTGCGCATTACAAATACAAGGAAGGGTCGGCAGATGAGGATCGTTTCGATAAATGGTTTGGGCAGATAAGAGAAGTATTAAATACACAGGATACCGACGGAGTAGATTTTTTGCAGGACTTTAAAATGAGTTTCCTTGCTGAGGAAATTTATGTATATACCCCAAAGGGCGATGTAAAAATGCTGCCGATCGGAAGCACTGCACTCGATTTTGCTTTTAGTATTCACAGTGCCGTTGGCACTAAATGTATCGGCGCAAAAATTAATCACAAGCTCGTGCCTATAAGTCATAAACTTAGAAGCGGCGACCAGGTGGAGATTATTACCAGTAGTAAACAAAAACCAAGCGAAGACTGGCTGGGCTTTGTAGTAACAGCCAAGGCGAGAAATAAAATAAAAGATGCTTTAAAGGAGGTCAAAAGAACCATTGCCGAAGAAGGCAAGTATATACTGCAACGAAAGCTGGAAGGAATTGGTGCTGCATACTCTCCGCCCAATGTCGATACCCTCGTGGCTTTTTATAAATTTCATTCGCAATTAGATTTTTTCTACCAGGTGGCGGTAAAAATGATTGACCTTAAAGAACTAAAAGAATTTCAGGTTTTGGGCGATAGGTTAGAGCCGCCTAAGCCGCAAAAACCGGTGCAGGAAACAACAATTGAAACAACACCGCATTACTCCAAAAAGGATTCAGAATTGATCATATTTGGAGAAAGCAGCGATAAAATTATGTATACGCTTGCCAAATGCTGCAATCCTATACCTGGAGATGATGTATTTGGTTTTGTAAGCACAGGCAAAGGTTTGATCATTCACCGTACCAGTTGTCCTAATGCGCCAAGCTTATTATCCAATTATGGGCATCGCGTGGTCAAAACAAAGTGGGCTAAGAATAAAGAAATTAGTTTTCTTACAGGCCTTAAAATCGTTGGAATGGATGACGTAGGTGTCGTAAATAAAATAACGAATGTAATTTCAGGCGATTTGAAAATAAACATCGCCGCCCTCGCTATCGAGTCGCACGAGGGGTTGTTTGAAGGCACAATAAAAGTATTTGTACACGATAAAGAAGAACTGGAAGAACTTGTCGAACGTTTGAAAATACTTAAAGGGATACAGTCCGTTGACCGCTTTGATGCTGAATAGGTCAATTTAGATTAATAGATTTTTCTTATTCCTTCTAAAACTTTTGCCCGCAACGCTGTATTATCGCACATATTTACGCTACAATAAATAGCCGAAGTAGATTGAGTTCCATTAATTTTGCCGGAAACGCAAATACACTTTACAATGGTTGATGTTATTCTCGGTTTACAATGGGGCGATGAAGGAAAAGGAAAGATCGTAGATTTTTTTGCTCCTAATTATGACCTGGTGGCCCGCTTTCAAGGTGGCCCTAATGCGGGGCACACATTATATGTTGATGATAAAAAAGTAGTACTGCACCAAATACCGTCAGGTATCTTTCACCAAAATACTATCAATCTTATCGGTGGTGGTGTCGTCTTAGATCCGGTTACATTAAAAAGAGAGTGTGACCTTGTTGCGTCTTTTGGAATTGATGTCAGAAAAAATCTGTATATTTCTGAAAGAACAAACATTATTGTTCCGACACACCGCGCGCTCGACAAAGCTTCAGAAAATGCGAAGGGTACAGAAAAAATAGGAAGTACCCTTAAAGGTATTGGTCCTGCATACATGGACAAGACTGGGCGAAATGCAATAAGAGTAGGAGACATTTTAGATAAAAGCTTCATTACAAATTATATTAAGCTTAGGTTGAAGCACCAGCGCTTGCTGGATAATTTTCATTTTAATGAAGACATTTCTGAATGGGAAGACGAATTTTTCGACGCCATTGAATTTCTACGTTCGCTTAACGTTGTAAACGGAGAATACTTTTTAAATAACAAAATGTCGGAAGGACAAAAGATTTTAGCTGAAGGTGCCCAGGGAAGTATGCTTGATGTTGATTTTGGAACTTTTCCTTTTGTTACATCTTCCAATACAATCTCGGCAGGCGTTTGTACCGGACTCGGTGTTGCCCCTCAAAAAATTAAAGAAGTAATTGGTGTGTCTAAGGCTTATTGTACAAGGGTTGGCAGCGGTCCTTTTCCTACTGAGTTGTTTGATGAAACAGGAGAAGAATTGCGTAAAATAGGCTTAGAATTTGGTGCTACTACCGGGCGGCCGCGCAGGTGTGGATGGATGGATCTTGTTGCACTGCAATATGCTTGCATGATTAATGG
>JALYZZ010000346.1 GCA_030948675.1 Bacteroidota bacterium
GCATTAAGAAGTGCCAGACATGCCGCCACTATAAAAGGAAGCCTTGCCCCATACTCACCCAGCACACCGCCAAGTACAGGTCCTATAATAAATCCCAGACCAAATGCCGCGCCTATCATTCCAAAGTTTTGTGCCCTGTTTTCATCTGTGCTGATATCGGCAATGTATGCAGTAGCCGTGGTGAAACTGGCTCCGGTAATGCCGGCAATCACCCGCCCAACAAATAACCACCCGATGGTTGGTGCCAGCGATAAAAAAATATAGTCAATACCAAAGCCTGCGAGGGAAAACAATAATATAGGACGACGGCCATATTTGTCGCTGAGGTTACCAAGAACAGGCGCAAATAAAAACTGCATAAAGGCATACGCGAAAGTCAACCATCCGCCCCACTGACTCGCTTCACTAACGCCGCCATGAATTAATTGTTCGATAAGCTTAGGAAAGACGGGGATGATTAAACCAAAACCGATAACATCAATTAGAAGTGTAACAAAAATAAAACCCATTGCCGCCTTAGCAGTTGAAGCCATAAATGTTGCAGTTAAAAATTAACGGAAGGTAGTTTTAAAAAATTGCGTTCAAATCCTTTACGAGACCCCCTTCCAAAACAAATAATACATGTAAAGTTTGCAGCTTGATGCTAACTACTGGCAGCTTGTATTTCATTTCCATTCATTTTCTTCACATAAGTTTCCTGTACAACCACAATTACGATTGCTACAATTGGCGTTGCTAAAATAAGGCCCCAAACACCTGAAAAAATACCCATAAACAGTTGTGCAATAATGATAAGGGCAGCAGGCATATTTATCAGCTTTCTTTGTATAGAAGGCGTTATCACGTTACCATCCAAAATTTGTATGAGAAGGTAAACGACGACCACTAGAATTGCCTTATTTATGCCAAGCGTTAGTGCGATCAGTATGGCGGGGAACATGGAAATGAGTGGGCCGAAATTGGGAATGAAATTAAGAATTCCGGCAATTAAGGCAAGTGCCGCCGCCATCGGAATATCCATAACAGTAAGGGCTATTCCCTTAAGAATAGCTACTATCACCATAGAAAATACTTGTCCTTTTAACCATTTGGTTAGGGTAAACCCTATTTTATCAATTGTATTTTGTGTAGTTTGTTTCGCCTTTTTCGGAATTAATAGCAAAAAACCGTCGATGTAAGTTTTTGGAGCTGCAGTAAAAAAAAGCCCGAGAAACAAAACAATATAAATGTCTGTAAAAACACCAAACGTGCTGTTGAAGAATTTGCTGACAAAGGCATAACCTTTATTGTAAACATCATCAGAAGAAGTCTTCTCCAGCAGCTTTTGGCCAAGAGATGTGGTCGACAGTTGCCTTTTTGCATTCTCAATTGTCGCAGGAAGTGTTTTAGCTAATTCAGTAATTTGCGCCTGTATTCTTGCACCCATAAACCAAAACAATAAACCAATAATTACAAAGGTTGAAACAATGGAGACAAGCAAAGAGGCATTTTTGCCGAGCTTTAGTTTTGATTGAATTAGTTGAGCAAAGCCGTGAAAAAATAAAGCAATCAATGCTCCGGCAAGTATTAGCAGAAATACATTGAAGGTTTTTATAAAAAACCAGATAAGGAGAACAAATAGAGCAGTAATACTACAAACGATCCATACCTTTTGCTGAAACGTTGCACTGCTTCCGCTTTCTTTTAACTGTTCATCCATAATCTACAAATTATTTTATTAACGCTTGCACAGAAGGTTCCGTTGGGTTGAAAGAAAAGCTTAAATAATTGTTCCACAATTTAGAGACAAATAAAAGCACAGAATTTAACCTGCTCCCCTCCGCAACCTTTCCACCATAGCCACAAAGCAAAAATCCCCTGCTGCAATCGCAACAGGGGATTTTATCTTTCCAATTAATCCAAATAATCGAATTAATCCTGGTTCTAAATTAATAATCCATTCCACCCATTCCACCTGGCATTCCACCACCTGGCATTCCTGCACCGGCAGATTTAGGCTCTGGTCTGTCAGCTACTACACACTCAGTAGTCAATAACATACCTGCGATAGATGCAGCATTTTCAAGCGCTACACGGGTTACTTTAGTTGGGTCAATAACACCAGCAGCAAACAAGTTTTCGTACACTTCAGTACGGGCATTGAAACCGAAATCACCAGTACCTTCTTTAATCTTCTGTACAACGATAGAACCTTCAATACCGCTATTAATAACGATTTGACGAAGCGGCTCTTCGATAGCACGTTTAACGATTTGGATACCAGTAGTCTCGTCTTCGTTGATACCTTTTAAAGTCTCAAGCGCTTCGATCGCGCGAACATAAGCGACACCACCGCCAGGTACAATACCTTCTTCAACAGCAGCACGGGTTGCGTGAAGGGCATCGTCTACACGGTCTTTTTTCTCTTTCATTTCAACTTCCGTAGCAGCACCTACATAAAGAA
>JALYZZ010000349.1 GCA_030948675.1 Bacteroidota bacterium
TCTACTTCTGCTGCCGTTAAGAGTACAGCCTTAGGAGAAGGATATTTTATGCGTGCTTATAACTACTTGAGACTAGTGAGCCAATATGGCGGCGTACCCTTACAACTAACGCCGGTTTCTACAGTACAAGTGGAATTTACTAGGGCTACGCCAAAAGAAGTGTTTGCTCAAATTATTTCTGATTTAAACAACGCTTTAAAGTTGTTACCAACTGCTGGCGCTCCCTATCGGATTACACAAGATGCTGCAGCCCATTACCTGGCAAAAGCATATTTGTTTAGAGCAAGCGAAATTAATAGTTCATGGAACGCTGATACGAAGGTTGCCGATTTAACAGCTATTGGCCCGCTTTGCGACCAGGTAATTGCACGTCACCCCTTAGCTTCAGATTTTGGCAGTTTGTGGAAGTTTACAGCGATCAATTCTGCAAATGAAACTTTGCCCGAGCTTATTCTTTCTGCCCAATTTACTAATGATGTAAATACTAACCTGGGTAACGGTAATACCCAACATTTGTATTTTGTTTCCAGGTATGATGTGCAGGACCAAATGGCTCGTGATTTGACTGGTGACAGACCTTTCAGCAGATTGGCCACTACCTATTTCATCTATCGTGCATACGATTTAGTGAACGACTCTCGCTTCTGGAAATCATTTAGAACAAAAAGCGCTTTAAATGCAGCATCGCCTGTTGCTCCAAATGTGAAAGGTGATTTGGGACTAATGTTTGTAATTAATCAGCCAGGTGATACACGCTATCCTCTGTCAAAAATATCTAAAACAACATCGGGTACTAATCTTGTCCAAGATGTTAATGGTACAGGAAGAAATATACCCACCACTTATGTAGCTTATCCTAATGGCAGAACAACAGATGGTGCGCTAAATACAGATTTGACAACTGCTGGTCAGAGTTTTCCTTCTTTAAGTAAACACCTGGATGGTTCAAGAAATTCTTTAAACGATGTTGTTGGGCACAGAGATTTTAATTTGGCCCGATCAGCGGAGACTTATTTAATAGCTGCAGAAGCAAAAATCAAATTAGCCCAGGCTGGCCAGGGTAGTTATGCAGACGCTTTGCCTTATATCAATGCAGTTCGAACAAGGGCTCAATATGCAAGCGGAGAAAGCAGGTCAGCATATTTTGATGGAGGCAATACTTTACAATCTGCTTCACTTCAAACTCCCGGGGTTGGCAATTCGTTTTATCCCGGCAATTCATATTATGAGTCAAATAACATTCCCGTAACTACCGCGGCATCTGCAAGTTTGGCTATTACTAATATTGCTGCATTACCAGTACAGGATGAATATATTATTAATGTCCTGGGCGTATCAAGTACTTACGATAGAATGTTATGCCTTATTCTTAATGAGCGTTCACGTGAACTATGCGGTGAATTTAAACGTTGGGAAGATTTGTCAAGAACGCAAACTTTAGTTAAGCGGGTACAAACTTTTAACCTTGAAGGCGGACCAAATGTAAAGCCTTTCCATGTTTTGCGTCCGTTACCACAAACCTTTCTCGATGGAATTCAAGCCTCAGGGGCTGCTTTAACATCTGCCCAAAAACAGG
The DNA here is from genome assembly GCA_030948675.1 of Bacteroidota bacterium. GTDB lineage: Bacteria > Bacteroidota > Bacteroidia > Chitinophagales > Chitinophagaceae > Segetibacter. The sequence continues at coordinate 1,577 of JALYZZ010000349.1, forward strand.
CGATGCAAAACACCGGTTATTAAACGTTGAGTTGATAACAGCCATCAAAGATTGAATACTTCGCCAATGGCGACTGAACTCATTAGAAGGGCCGTTGAAGACTACTTGCGATAGTAGCTTTCGATGGCCCTTCTCTCTTTATTTGGTAAAGCAACGTGTTATAGAAGTAGAAACCTACTAATCGCCATTTAGCAAAAATGACGAAAATCAGCCAAAATTGTCAATACAATGAAACCAGGACTTTTTATCATAAAGTCGCTTTTCACATCCTACATCCAATATCCTATGCCTCACTATAAAGAAGTGAAACAATGGCTGACATACAACGTGTTAAGCAAATACGATTCAGAAAAACAAATACTAAAAAAGGTGATAACAGGAGAGGGGCAGGAGGAAGAGTGGTTACAGATTAAGAATATTTAATGTAAATATTAGGATGCCCCGATCATTGGATTGGTAAAAATCATAATTTGTATAAAATTAACATACCATGAAAAGACTCACTACAGCCCTGTTGGGCGTATTATTTCTTGCAGTATCGTGTAGTAAGCAGGATACGAAAGTTGCACAGGAGGAAGAAAATTCGCAATTAGAAACTATCGCTATTACTCAACGCAGTTGTGCTGCGCAGGATGTGCTGGAGGAACAGCTAAAGGCCGATCCGCGGCTAAGACAACGGATGGCGGAAATAGAATCCTTTACGCAAAGAGCTATCCGAAACCCGGAAGCATACAAACTGGTTGGCGACACAATAGAAATTCCGGTTGTAGTGCACGTTTTGTACCATACCGCTGCGGAAAACATAAGCGATCAGCAGGTTAATTCTCAAATAGAGGTGTTGAATGAAGACTATAAGAATAAAAATGCTGATGCAACTAATCTTCCATCCAACAGCTTCCAATCTGTCGCTTCGCCAGGCTTAGGAGTTCGCTTTGTACTTGCACAACCGCCCATCCACAAGTATACCAAGACAACAAGTTTTTCATCGAACGACGCTGTAAAAAATAGTAAGCGCGGGGGCGATGATGTTGTTAACGCTGCTTATAACTTAAATCTTTGGGCCTGTAACCTTGGCGGCGGATTGTTGGGTTATGCCCAATTCCCTGGTGGAAGTTTATCGACTGACGGAGTTGTTATTCTTTACTCTGCCTTTGGTAGCAAGGCAAAGTATGCTGGTGGCACTTACACCAGCAAGTATGACTTGGGAAGAACTGCGACACACGAGGTAGGACATTGGATGAACCTCAGACATATTTGGGGCGATGATAATGGTGCATGTACCGGCTCTGACCTGGTGAACGATACGCCCAACCAGGGAGCGGAGAATTATGGTACGCCTGTGTATCCTCATATTAGTTGCAGCAATGCTCCAACCGGCGATATGTTTATGAACTACATGGACTATACAGACGACAAAGCAATGTTTATGTTTTCTGCCGATCAAAAAACCAGGATGTTAGCTGTTTTTTCTCCCGGTGGGCCAAGAGCACAGATTGGGCAATAGCTTTTCGGAAATATCTTTCGACTTTAATTGAACTATTGTTTAAGTAATCCAGGTTATAGTCTTCCATCATTTAGCCGCTTGAAAAATAAAGCGGCTTTTTTTATTTGAAGTATGTGTGCCTCTTTTAAATATAAAAAAATCTTTTTTAGTACCACAAGGCACTGGGCTGATGTGCCTGCACTGATTATTTAACTGAACCCGGATGATAATAGAAGCTTCTTCTTTTTAATTAGTTCTGCTAGGTTTAAAGTAAAAACGAACAGAAGGCATAGTACGCATATCGGTTTGTTTTTTAGTGACAATTTGAACCGATGTCGTTTTATGCTTCCTCTTGTCTGAATAAACTTCAAAAGTTTGCTTTTGGATGTGTCCATAAACTTTAAAAGTTTGTCCACCAGAAGGACTCCGTACCTCCACAAAACCAGAAAGAATGTAAAGAAATCTTTAAGCAAGGAACAAATCAAGCAGGTGTTTAACTATGAGACGATTGAAGGAACTAGTATGGATAAAGCAAAAGACTTTTGGATATTTAGCTACTTATGCAACGGTATAAATATGATGGACATCGCAAAATTGAATTGGAAAAATGTGGACAATACAACGATTACTTTTCAAAGAGAGAAAACAATAAGGACAACCAAAGGCAATACTATCAATATTACTGCCATCCGTAATGCACCCATCAACAGAATACTTACAAAATGGGGCAAAGAAGTTGTCAGTAAAGAGCACTATATATTCGATGTTATAGATGAGGATGACTCTTATGAATTAGCACGAAAGAAGATACAACAGTTCACAAAGGTGACCAATAAATGGATGAAGCGCATGGGAGAAGAACTAGGATTTGAAATAAGCCTCACTACATATGTAGCCAGGCATTCATTTGCTACAATTTTGGTAAGGAGCGGAGCTCCATTAGCTTTTGCAAGTCAAAGTCT
>JALYZZ010000362.1 GCA_030948675.1 Bacteroidota bacterium
TAATTGATGAATTAAAATAATTTAAGTGCAAAAAGACGATGGCAAATAACAATCGAAAAGTTGAAAAGCATTTATACAACTGCGTTTGAGGTGAGCAAGTTAATTACAGCCAAAGAAACCTTCGCTCATCTTAAAAACTGCGATGCAGCACTACCGGCTTGTCCCCACCAATTTATTCAACTCCATTTCAAACCGTTGCTTAGGTATTTGTTCATTAAAAAAGTGGTAATACCCTGTCGTATTGTTTACAAAAATAGAAGCCGGGATTGCTCCTTTCCATTTTGGCTCAATTACAGCAATGTATTTGTCTTCATCAGTTTCATCAAGATAAAGCACTTCACCTTTATAACCATGCTTCTTTACAAAAGCCGCCAGCTTTGGATAAGCCGACTTATAATCGAGGCTAACCAATACAAGTTTTGCCGGAGAATTTTTGATCGCTAAAATACTGTCAAACCACGGTATCTCTCTTATGCATGGACCGCACCAGCTTGCCCAAAAATTAAAAATAACAGGTCCCTTGCTGTTATCAACAAGCGCCTTCACCTCCTTTGCCGTTACTTTTTTTATACCAGGCGCGATGCCTGATTGAGCTTTTGCCTCTGTTGCTAAAATCGACACAGTAAAAAAAACGAAGAGTATTATATTTTTCATTTTACTTATTATTTTTCTTCTGTTGGCGAAGTACTTTCTTCTCTAAATCCCCACCGGGTAAAAAGCTGCTGCAATTGTTCGTTTGGTAGTTTCGGTTGATTATAATGACCTGCAAGTTCTTTCTGCCTGTAAGCTTCGTAAATAGAAATCGCACAGGCAACAGAAATATTGAGGCTTTGAATAATACCCATTTGTGGAATTACAAAATTTCCATCGGATAATGCCCTCACCTCTTCACTAACTCCAAATCGTTCGTTGCCAAATACCAAGGCAATACTTTGCGTAAACTCAATATCATAAAGACTTACGGAATTATCTGCCAAATGGGTTGTTAAGATGTGATTATACCGTTGCCTTAATTCTTTAAAACAATGCTGTGCCTCAGTAAACTGATGGACAGTAAGCCACTTTTTAGCACTGCCTCCACTTCTAAAACCCCAGGCTCTCTTAGGAGGTTTCCTGTTATTGATGATAAAAATGTCTTGTATACCAACAGAATCGCAAGTACGCATCACTGCTGTCTCGTTGTGTGGGTCAAAAACATTTTCTAATACAACTGTTACATCTGGTTGGCGCTTCCGAAGCACCCTTATCAGTTTTTCTCGTCTTTCAGGAGTCATTTGTTATATATATAGCCAAAAATTGAGAAAGCAGGTTTTAACGGCCAAAACTTACAGCTATGGTTGCAAGTCCGGTAAGTAGTGGGATTTATAAAAAAACCTCCCATTTTTAAAGGAAGGTTTTAGGTATACTTTTAAGAATAAAATATGAAATTATTGGCCACCTTTCTTCTGAGGTCCACCGGTATTACCACCGCCAACGCTCGATCCGGAGCCTGCACCGTGCCCACCGCTTGCTGAGGTAGTATCACCAATCGCTTTATTCATCGATGAAGTATCTCCGGTAAGTTGTACACTGTCAAACGCTCTTTTTATACTGTCTTGTCCGCCTGCAGTTGTAATATTTGTATCAGTATTTCCGCCACCACAACTGGTTAACACTGCTGCTATTGTTACAATTCCCAATATTTTTTTCATTACGGTTATTTATATATGTGAGACAAATAATATTAACACAATCAGCAATTCTTTTGCCACCTACTTTTTTCTAAAGAAAATTCGCACTGGCACTCCCGTTAATTTAAAGTTTTGTCTAAGCTGGTTCTCGAGGTAGTTCTTGTATGGCGCCCTGATATCATCAGGATAATTGGTAAAAAAAGCAAAAGAGGGTACATGGGTAGGCAGTTGGGTAACATATTTAATTGTTACCGCATTTCCCCTTACCACGGGCGCGTGGTATGCTTCGACAGCTTTTAGCATAATGTCATTCAACTTGGAAGTCGCCACTTTTTGAGTCTTATTCTCGTAGACTTCTAATGCAACTTCCATTGCCTTCATTATTCTTGTTTTCTCTTTTACTGAGATAAATATAATGGGTACATCTGTAAATGGAGCTAATTTTTCCTTCAGTCTTTTTTCATAGTCACGTGCTGAATTTGTTTCTTTTTCTATCAAATCCCACTTATTAACCAATACAACAACGCCTTTACCTTTTTTAACGGCCAGACTAAAAATATTTAAGTCCTGCGCTGTTATTCCATTCGCAGCATCTAGCAGCAACAGGCAAACATCTGCTTCATCCATTGCCCTTATCGCACGGATAACTGAGTAAAACTCGAGGTCTTCGTTTACTTTAGTCTTTCTACGTATACCTGCCGTATCAATAAGGATGAACTCCTTTTGAAACATATTGTAATGCGTATGAATAGTATCGCGAGTTGTTCCGGCAATGTCACTTACAATGGTGCGTTCCTGTCCAATCAACGCATTCAGTAGAGACGATTTTCCAACATTCGGCTGACCAATAATTGCAAATTTTGGAAGGTCATTGTTTTCAAGCGCATCTTGAGAAGCTTCTGGTGTTATTAGTTCAGCTACTGCATCCAGTATTTCACCTGTGCCGCTACCGCTAATGCTGCTAACAAAAAAGATATTTTCAAAACCAAGGCTATAAAACTCTGTAGCTTCCATCATTCGCTCACTGTTATCTACCTTATTGACACATAAAAAGACCGGCTTTGTACTCCGCCTTAAAAGATCTGCTACAGATTGATCTAGATCGGTGATACCTGTAACAACATCTACCATGAAAATAATTGCGTTAGCTTCTTCTATCGCAATTTTTACCTGTTTGCGAATTTCTGTTTCAAAAATATCAGAAGTGTTGGCCACGAAACCGCCGGTATCAATCACATTAAATGACTTTCCAATCCACTCTGTTACCCCGTATTGACGATCACGGGTTACACCGCTTACATCGTCTACAATCGCTTTTCTTTGTTCGAGAAGACGATTAAAAAAAGTACTCTTACCCACGTTTGGGCGTCCAACTATTGCTACTGTAAATACCATAATACCCAGCCTTCTAAAGAGGCTTCTTTTTTTGCTTCTAACTCAAAATGTGAGATCGAATTGTTATTAATTTTTGTACAAGCATCTGTTCTTTCCTCGACATCGTTGTGTCACTCCCTTATACTTTTTTAATCTTTATTATACTGTTAATCACAACACTGTCACAACAAGCAACTGTATGTCTTATTTAAGAATTATAACCGTATTCCCTTAATTTAAGATCATCATCGCGCCACTTATTTTTCACCTTCACAAATAATTCCAGAAAAATTTTGCGACCTAAAAATTCTTCGATGTCTTTTCGCGCCAGGGTACCCACTTGTTTAATCATTTTTCCGCCTTCACCTAAAATAATGGCCTTTTGGCTTTCACGCTGCACAATTATATCGGCCTGTATTTTTACAAGGCTGGTCTTTTCTTTAAATTCATTTACCATTACAGTAGAGTCGTACGGTATTTCTTGCTCGAATAACTCAAAGATTTTCTCCCGTACAATTTCACCTACAAAAAATTTAGTGGGCAAGTCGGTAAGGTCCTCCTCATCGTAAAAAGGTTGCCCCTCTTTTAAGTACTTAAGGATTAGTTCCAGTAAATTATTTACATTTCTACCTGCAGTAACTGATATGCCAATCCACTCTTTACAATAAGATTTTGAGTTGAAGAATGCGTTTGCCTCTTCCTCTTCGTTGTCTTTAGCCAGGTCTGTTTTTGTCGTGACTACAATACATGGCACCTTTAACTTCAGCGACGAGAATATTTGATCGGCCTCCTTCCAGTCGTCATTAACATCAACAAGCAGCAAAGCTACATCTGCATCTTCGAGACTGCTTTTTACAGCCTTCATCATCTTTTCGTGCAGCTTATATTTGGGCTCAATAATACCAGGCGTGTCGGAAAAAATAATTTGATATTCCCACTCTTTATTTAAAAAAGCCTTAATCCGATGCCGGGTTGTTTGCACTTTATGGCTTACAATAGCCATTTTTTCGCCTATTAAAGCATTTAATAAAGTGCTTTTACC
>JALYZZ010000378.1 GCA_030948675.1 Bacteroidota bacterium
GCTTATTCGATACTGCCAATACGCTTTTAAATGACTTTTTTACTGCCAGGGCTGCAAAAGACACCGAGCAAAAGATTCTTTTTGTAGTTGATGATGGCGTTAGCAATAGTCACCCTCAACTACTTGAGAAAATACGATTGTATTTTACCACTTTTCCCACCGTTAAACTTGCTGAAAATATCATTGTAGTTCCCGGGGGTGAAAAAGCAAAAAATAACGCACATTTTAGTGAGTTTATCATCAACGCAGTTAATGACTTCGGCATAGATCGCCATTCTTACCTTGCTGCCATTGGCGGCGGATCTTTGCTCGATCTTGCAGGATTTGCTGCTGCTGTATCTCACCGAGGGGTTAAACATATTCGCATTCCAACTACAGTTTTATCACAGAACGACTCTGGTGTTGGTGTTAAGAATGGTATTAATTTTAAAAACAAGAAAAATTTTGTTGGCACTTTTGCACCGCCTGTCGCAGTGTTCAATGATGAAGAGTTTTTAACAACGCTAAGTGATCGCGACTGGCGCTCAGGTATGTCTGAGGCAGTTAAAGTCGCTTTAATTAAAGATGCTTTATTCTTTAATTGGTTAGAAGAAAATGCCGGTAGCCTGGCAAAAAGAGATCGATCGGCCATGAATTTTTTAATAAAGCGTTGTGCAGAGCTTCATCTTGAACATATTCGCAGCGGCGACCCTTTTGAGACTGGTTCCGCCCGTCCATTAGATTTTGGTCACTGGAGTGCACATAAATTGGAACAATTAACCAATTTTGAAGTATCGCACGGAGAAGCCGTTGCTATGGGCATTGCACTGGATAGTGCCTACTCGGGATTAATAGGAAACTTATCTGATGATGATGTAAAAAGAATTCTGAATGTACTTAAGACTCTTGGTTTTGCAATCACTCACCCTCTTATGTGGGTGCAAGATGAGAACAGTGCGGTTTTGCAGGGCCTGAATGAATTTAGAGAACATCTGGGTGGCAGACTAACAATTACTTTGCTGAGCACAATAGGGAAAGGCCAGGAAGTGCACGAAGTTGACTGGCATTTGCTAAAAAAAGCTGCTGAGGAATTGACTTGCAGTTAGCAAACTCTTCGCAAGCGCGGTGCAATAGTTGTAGCGGTTATTGTCGGGTACTCTTAAAGCTATTAATAATAGTTTTACATAAATTTCCTTTCTCAAAAAATAAAGAGATAAACTGCTAAACAAATATGAAAACCGCGTTTGGACACCTCACCTATTGTACAAACATACATCCAGGCGAAAATTGGCCTGATCATTTTGCGGCTTTAAAACAACACTTTCCTTCTATTAAATCTTCGCTATCTCCTGCCATTGCCACGGGTATCGGGCTAAGATTATCTAATGCTGCCAGCTTAGAACTTGCTAACGCAGAACAGTTGTTGTTATTTAAAAACTGGTTAGCTGATAACAACGCTTATGTTTTTACAATGAATGGTTTTCCATATGGCGGATTTCATCATACTGAAGTGAAAGACCAGGTGCACGCACCTGACTGGACGACGACTGAGCGAGTCGAGTATACGAAACGCCTTTTTACTATTCTTGCCCAGTTGCTTCCTGAGAAGATGGACGGTGGCGTCTCAACATCACCTTTGAGTTACAGGTATTGGTTTCCGTCAGATGATGCAATGGGATTGGCAAAGGAAATAGCCACCAATCATGTACTTGAAGTTGTAGAGCAATTAATTGACATCCATCATTTAACAGGAAAAATTTTACACCTTGATATAGAACCGGAACCAGATGGCATCCTCGAAACAGGCAAAGAGTTTCTTGAATGGTATCAACACTATCTGCTGGGTACAGGGATTAAAAGAATTGCTTTAAAATATGGTGTTGCCCATGCAGAAGCGGAGAAAATGATAAAGAGGCACATCGCTCTTTGTTACGATGTTTGTCATTTTGCTATAGGATACGAATCACATGCAGAAGTGATAAAACAACTTGCGGCAGAGGGAATAACAATAGGCAAAATTCAAATAAGTGCAGCATTAAAGGCTGCCCTTAGTGATGATTATCAAATGAATTTAAAAGTAAAAGAAGCCTTTGCCAGTTTCAACGAGCCTACTTATCTGCACCAGGTAATCGTACGCAAAAACGACGGTAGCCTTATTCGCTACAGAGATCTTCCTGCAGCTTTAGAGGACGCGGCAAGTTTATCGGCAGAAGAGTGGAGAGCGCATTTTCATGTGCCCGTATTTGAAAAAAAATTCGGACTACTAGAATCTACCCGAGATGATATAGTTCAAGTGATTAATATTCACAAAGACAGTCGCATTACCAACCATCTTGAAGTAGAAACATATACGTGGGAAGTACTTGCTGACGGGTTAAAACTACCGATAGATCAATCAATCATCAGAGAGTTGAAATGGGTTTCAGATCAAGTCATTTAAAATAGCTTTTACCTAAGGTTATGAATAAAACAGTTGTCATTGATATTGTAGGTTTGTCATCCAATCTTATCGGAGAATTTACACCGTTTTTAAAAGATTATGTAGCACGTAAACATATTGCAACTATTGACCCGGTTTTACCTGCAGTTACTACCGCCGTACAGTCGACTTATCTTACGGGTAAATGGCCCGCAGAGCATGGAATAGTAGGTAACGGTTGGTATGACCGTGAAGATTGTGAGGTTAAGTTTTGGAGGCAGTCAAACAAACTGGTTCATGCTGAAAAAATTTGGGAAAGAGCCAAAAAAGATGATCCAAATTTTACCTGCTCTACCATGTTTTGGTGGTACAACATGTATACCTCCTCAGACTATTCTGTAACCCCTCGCCCAAACTACTTGGCTGATGGTCGTAAAATGCCTGACTGCTATTCGCACCCTGCTGCATTAAGAGACGAATTGCAGGAAAAACTTGGGCAGTTTCCGTTGTTTCAGTTTTGGGGACCAGGAGCAAATATAAAATCTACTCAATGGATTGCTAATGCATCTATGTTGACTGATGATAAATATGATCCTACTCTTACCTTAATATACTTGCCTCATTTGGATTACTGCCTTCAAAAATTTGGTCCTGATTTTTCAAAAATTAGTAACGAATTACGGGAGATTGATGGCGTTGTTGAAAAGCTTGTAAAATTTTACGAGAAAAAGGGCGCTTCTATCTTACTGTTATCCGAATATGGTATATCACCTGTTACTCATCCAATTCACTTAAACAGGGTCTTTAGAGAAAATGACCTTTTACAAATTAGAGTTGAACGAGGGCTTGAACTGCTGGATCCTGGTGCGTCGAAAGCATTTGTAGTAGCTGACCACCAGGTAGCACATGTGTATATAAATGATGCTACGGTAACTGAAAAGGTAAGAAAACTGCTTTCATCAGTACCAGGAATAGCATTGATACTTGACAGGCAAGCCCAAAGCGAATATCACATCGACCACGAGCGCGCAGGCGACTATGTGTTAATGGCGGATGAAAAGAGTTGGTTTACCTATTATTTCTGGTTAGATGATGCGGTAGCACCCGACTATGCACGAGTAGTCGACATTCACAAAAAACCGGGTTACGATCCTGTGGAAATGTTTATGACCTCAAAGGCAAGAGCGGGATATAAACTACTGCGTAAAAAAGCAGGATTTAGATATGTGATGGATGTCATTCCTTTAGATGCCACTCTAATTAAAGGTTCACACGGAAACATACAAACGCCACTACAATTTCACCCCGTTATCATTACCAATGAGAACGAAAGTGAAAGTAACAGGATCACTGGTATAGACGTTTACAATATTATCTGGAAATACCTGGTAAAATAGTTTCAAAGAAAAGAACTTCTTCCGGTAAAGAAATTACGACATATTAAACTGATAATGCAATAAGCCCTATCTTCATGCATATCAAAATTCTATGGATCGCTTCAGTGTCTCCCGCTTACTTTTAAAGAGTATAGGCTGTTATTATATTCATCTTGACCTTGACCTAAATATTATTGCTGCCAGTGTTGATCGCAGCAATCTTCCTGCAACAGCATTTGAAACAGGAACTTGTATTTTAGACTATTTCGATAACAGAACTCATGAACAAATAAAGTCGGTTTTTAAGTCTTTGCGGCAGGGATTAGAAAGTATTTGTGAACTTGAAGCACCTATGGTGTTTGGCCAAAAAGAGCTGGGCTGTAAATGGCAAATTTGTTCTACCAGAAATGCCGATAAGATCATAACAGGCTATCAGCTTGCCGGTGTTTTGTCACCAACTTCTAATCTAAAGCAGCTAACCGAAAAAAACAATACAAATTCTTTTTTTGACAAAGAGGCACATCCTTTTTTTTCCTTTGATTTCAGCGGCAATATTATCACTGCTAATAAAGCTTTTTTAGATCTGCTTGAATATGCTACCGAAGAGTTGGTTGCGACGTCATTTCTTTCCCTGGCTGATACCGACAACCCTTCTGTCTTAAAAAATGTCTTAGCAAATGCTGTTAAAGGAATTCCTCAAGACTTTGGTTGTACTTTAATTGGCAAAAAAGGTAAAAAAGTATCTGTAAATATTATTACTACCCCCTCAATTAAAAACAGTGTTTTCGTAGGGGTAAATGCCTTTACCAGAGAAATTAAACAGAAAGAGCACGTTGAAAAAGGACTTGGCAAAGATGAAAAAAGGTTGAAACTCGTTCTTCTAAAATTAAAGAAAATACTAGACTCTTCGGCTGATATTATTTGCTCTATAAACGAAAATGGAGAATTTACTTATGTAAGCGCAGCTTGTCAGGCTATTTTAGGTTACCAGCCAAAGGAATTGATCGGCAAGAGTTACAAGGAATTTGTTGTTCCAGACGATTTAGAACGATCAAGAGAGGCGACTGTACACATTAAAAATGGAATTGGAACAACCAACTTCGAAAATAGGTTTTACAAAAAAGATGGTTCAATAGCGTATCTCATCTGGTCATCCCGGTGGGAGGAAAATGAAAAAAGGTTTTACAGCATTGCCAGAGATGCAACTGAGAAAAAGTTAAGCGAACAAAATCTCAAAGCATCAGAAGAAAAATACCGGGTGCTCTTTTACAACCATTCTATAGCCGGCTGGATCTACGATGTTGACACCCTTAAATTTATTGAAGTAAACGATGCCGCAATAAAACAATATGGTTATAGCCGGGAAGAGTTTTTAAGCAAAAGCCTGATAGATATTCTGGCGGATAAGGAAGTGGAGGGATATAAAACTTTTAGCAAGCAAGATGACTTTTACAAGCAAAACCATAAAGGCTTGTGGATGCATAAAAATAAAAAAGGCGAGGTGTTTTATGCTGAAATATCTTCCAGTCCTATAAGTTATCCAGAAAGAAAAGTGAAGCTTGTATTATCAATAGACCGTACTGAACAAACAACAGCAGAGCAGCAGTTAAGAAAGAGTAATGAACTGTTTATCTTTTTAAGCCAGGCCACTTTTGATGCAATATGGGACTGGGATCTGGAGTCGGATGAAATAACCTGGAACGAGGGCATCGTTAAAATGTTTGATCTGGCTGATCCTGCTGAAACAAAAAAAATTGATTGGTGGTATGCAAACCTTCACCCCGAAGACAGAGAGCGGGTCGAAACAAAAATTAAATACCATTTAGAAAATCATGTTCCTCATTGGGAAGACGAGTACAGAATGAAAGCCGGCAGTTCGTATAAATATATTTATGACCGTGGATATATTATTTACAACGACCAGAACAAACCGGTTCGGATGATCGGAGCTATGCAAGACCTTACGGAAAGAAAGGAGCATGAAATTATGCTGCAAAATCTTAATAATTCCCTTGAAAAAAGAGCGAAAGAATTAGCGGAGTCAAATGCTGAATTGGAGCGTTTTGCGTACGTTACCTCCCACGATTTGCAGGAACCATTACGAATGGTGACTAGTTTTTTGCAGTTACTTGAGAGAAGGTATAAAGACAAATTAGATAAAAAGGCACATGAATACATTAACTATGCTGTAGATGGTGCAGAAAGAATGAAGCGCCTGATATTGGATTTGCTGGAATACTCAAGGGTTAACTCGAGCAAGGCTGAAATGGAAGAGGTTGATATAAACGAAATTGTAAAAGATGTAAAACTCACCTATACAAATTTTTTAACCGAAACGAAAGGGACTATCAACAATAAAAAATTGCCCTGCGTAAGAGGAAATAAGACACAACTTTTGCAATTGTTTCAAAATATTATTGGTAACGCTTGTAAGTACAGAGGTTCCTTACCGCCTTTAATCGACATTGCTTTTGAAGACGAAAAATTGTACTATAAGTTTAGCATTTCAGATAACGGAATTGGTATCGATCCAAAATTCTTTCATAAGATTTTTATTATCTTTCAAAGACTGCACAATCGGGATGAATACTCAGGCACCGGAATAGGATTGGCCATTTGCAAGAAGATAGTAGACAAACATGGAGGAAGAATTTGGGTATCTTCCACTCCCGGGCACGGAAGCACTTTTTACTTTACTTTACCAAAATCCAAATAACTATATAGATCTATGAAAGACATTCACATTTTATTGGTTGAGGACAACGAGGGGGACATTGTACTTACAAAAGAGGCGTTATCAGATGCCAAAATTAAAAACAAAGTCTCCGTAGCTAAAGATGGAGACGAAGCACTCCGTTTTGTTAATGCAGGACTAAGCGATCAGTCGCTTTTGCCAGACCTGATTTTGCTTGACATTAACCTACCGAAAGTTGATGGAAAAGAAGTGCTCCACTACTTAAAAAATAATTCCTTACTTAAAAAAATCCCCGTTGTTATGCTAACAACATCCTCTTCGGAGTTAGATGTGGTTGACTCTTATAACAACCATGCTAACTGTTTTATAACAAAGCCCGTAGATTTCAATAAGTTTTTTGAAGTAGTACGGATGATTGAAGACTTCTGGATTACAATAGTTAAACTACCATCAAAAGATTAAGATGACAGAGGCAACACTTCAAATACTTGTAATTGAGGATAATCCCGGCGATTTTATATTGGTGAACGAATACCTTGAAGAAGCTTTTCCGCACGCTACTGTTTTTCATGGCAATACTTTGAAAGAAGGAATAGGATACCTGGAAAAATACAATGTCCATGTCATTCTACTCGACCTCACCTTGCCAGATGGCATGGGCATTAGTTCTTTTCATACCATCAATTCGAGATTTCCCCGCGTTCCTGTTATTATTTTAACCGGGCTGGGAGCCACAGAAATTGCGCTTGAAAGTTTACAGGTAGGCGCGCAGGATTTCATCGTAAAAGATGACAGCACTCCGGCTGTGTTAGGCAAGAGCATAAAGTATGGAATAGAGCGTAGTAAAATACATGAACACCTGCGAAAATCAGAAGAGCAATATAAGTTGTTGTTCAACAATAATCCGCTTCCGATGTTTGCTTTTGAAACCGGCTGGCATCGAATCTTAATGGTAAATGAAGCTGCAATTGCGCACTATGGGTATAGCGAAGAGGAATTTTTAACTATGACTATTGATGCACTGGAATCCAAATATCAAAGATCCACATCATCAAGTGCAAATTTTATATTAGACAGGGTAATGTGTAATACTACCAGGGACTTGCAGCACCAGAAAAAGAATGCAGAGGTCATTGAAGTAGAGCTGCGTACTCATGAAATAGTAATTGAAGGCAAAGACGCATGCCTGGCCGTTATTTATGATGTGACCGAAAGAAACAGGGCCAAAGAACAGCTCAGGGAAAGCGAACAGATGTTTAGAACTATCTCAGAAAATTTTCCCAACGGGGCTGTCACTATTTTAAACAGGGATTTTGTTATTCTCTATACAGCAGGTAAAGAATTTCACATTAAAGATGTAAACGCTTCTTATTTTGAAAATACTGATTATGCAAGTCATTTTCATGCACCTGTGGACGAAAAGGTAAGAACGCATTTACAAAAGGTGCTTGACGGAGAAAACGCGGTATTTGAAGCAAAGTACAATGAGCTTAGCTATATGATTAGTGCAGTACCGCTCTACGAAAGTTCGGGAAGCATTAATAAGATTCTGATTGCATCGCAAAACATTACCGAACAAAAAAGAAATGAAACTGAAAAAGAACTTTTAATAGAGGAACTTACACAAAACAATAGCGACCTCCGGCAGTTTTCCTATATCACTTCGCACAACCTTCGTGCTCCTTTGTCGAATCTGCTTGGAATCATTAAACTACTTGATACCTCTTTGATCACAGATCCGATGACAAATTTGCTGCTTCAAAATTTTGAAGAATGTACCCTTCAATTAAACGACACAGTGAATGATCTGCTGAATGTGCTAATCATAAAAAATAACGTAAATGCAAAAAAAGAAAAGCTCGATATAAGAAAAACATTTGAACGGGTTCTGCACTCTGTTCAAACGGTGATAGAACAAAAAAGCGTGTCCGTAACAACTGATTTTGACAATGCATACGAAGTACTTTTTAACCGCACCTACCTCGAAAGCATTCTTTTAAACCTTGTAACCAATGCTGTTAAATACAGTTCGCCTAAAAGGTCTCCCGGTATACACGTGCGCACAAGAAAAACTGATGAAGGTGTAATATTATATTTTTCGGATAATGGCCTTGGCATAGATCTGCAAAGGTATAAGGACCGTATATTTGGCCTTTATCAGCGTTTTCATGACCATGCAGATAGTAAAGGTTTGGGGTTGTATATCGTAAACTCGCAAATACGTGTTATGGGAGGGGAAATAGATGTTGAAAGTGAGGTCGATAAAGGAACTACTTTCATCATCACCTTTAAAAATTAGCAGGATATGATTAATAAGGTTCTATGCATAGATGACGACCAAATTACGCTTGTATTGTGCGCAATGGTAATAAAAAAGGCCAGCTTCGCGCAGGAGGTTTTAACAGCAAAAAACGGAAGAGAAGGACTAAGTTGGTTTTCAGCATACTTTTCAAAAAGCAATAAATCCGAAAGGCAAGACCCCCCTGCACTCATCTTTCTTGATTTAAATATGCCAGTGATGAATGGGTGGGATTTTCTTGAAGACTTTTTAATGAAGTACGCCGACCGATTACCTCAAACAAAAGTTGTAATTGTATCTTCCACCGTAAACCCTGAAGATTTTTCTAAAGCAAACCGGTACGACATTGTTATTGATTTTATAAACAAACCGCTCACTACCGAGGGACTCGAAGATCTGATGAAGCATGATCAACTGGCTGCCTTTTTTTAATTGCCGCTATGCCTATAAATTTTTACCCAAACCCTCTTCTTTGAGGGTTTGCTGCTTTATCTTCATTTGCTTTAATTAAACAACATGCACAATTCTGCAATTGCCGACAATCTTTCGTTACTTTCTAAATTAATAGACATTCATGGTCATGATAGTTTTAAAGCAAAATCTTATTCTGTTGCAGCTTTTACGATAGATAAACTTCCCGTGCAATTATCGTCACTTACTGAAGAAAAAATATTTGCGATCAAAGGAATCGGCCAGGCAACCGGCAAAAAAATACTTGAGCAATTACAAACAGGAAGACTCGCTGCCCTTGACGAATATATTCTTAAGACCCCTGCAGGTATTTTTGAATTACTGAAAATAAAAGGTTTAGGACCAAAAAAAATTTCAACTATCTGGAAAGAACTGGGCATTGAGAACATTGGTGAGTTGCTATATGCCTGCGAGGAAAACCGTTTATTATTGTACAAAGGTTTTGGCGCTAAAACGCAGCAAAACATACAGGAAGCAATCCAGTTTTTAATGGCATGCAAGGGCAGTTACTTGTTTAGCCAGATCGAGAACTTCGCCGAACAATTTACTGCCCGCCTTCAAAAAGCTTTTCCTTCAAACAAGTTTGAGTTAACCGGTGATTTTAAAAGACATGTAGAAGTCATTCACCAGTTGGAATGGATCACAGACACTCCCATTGATAGCCTGACCACTTTTTTTGAAAGACAGGAATATGAAGTGAATGTAACAGACAATGTACTAAGGGCAAAAGGAGCAGAAAACGTTTCATTGGAATTGTATTGTGTTACTGATCAGCAGTTTGTTTATAAACTATTCGAAAAAAACAGCGGCCCAGATTTTTTCTCACGTTGGAAGGAAAAGTACGGTTGGAATGAAATGACCAATCTGATAAATGAAGAGCAAATTTTCAAGAATAATCATCTTCCCTTTATTCAACCTTTTTTACGCGAAACGCCGGATATTCTAGATAAGGCAGCAAGTAACACAGTACCGGTGGTAATCGAACCCGAAGATATTCGAGGTATTATTCACACCCATAGCGACTGGAGCGACGGAGGAAACACGATTGCGGCAATGGCCGAAGGAGCAATAGTAAAAGGATTTGAATATTTAGTGATTAGTGATCATTCGCAGTCCGCTTTTTATGCCAAAGGCCTCTACCCCAGCCGGATTAAAGCGCAGCACGAGCTGATAAATGAACTAAACGAAAAATACAAACCCTTTAAAATTTTCAAAAGTATTGAGTCTGATATTTTAAATGACGGAAGCCTTGATTATACTAATGATATACTTGCCACTTTTGACCTCGTTATTACATCCGTACATTCAAACCTGAAGATGAATGAAGAGAAAGCTATGGCAAGGCTGTTAAAAGCTATATCAAACCCTTTTACTACCATTCTCGGGCATATGACCGGGCGTTTATTGTTAAGCCGCAATGGCTATCCGGTCAACTACGAACGAATAATAGAAGCATGCGCAGATCACAACGTGGTCATAGAATTAAATGCACATTCGCGACGGCTGGATATGGATTGGAGACAGATACCAAAAGCCATCGAAAAGGGCGTACTAATATCTATTGATCCGGATGCGCATGCGGTAGATGCTTTTAGTGATATCAGGTATGGTGTATTGTCAGCCCAAAAAGCAGGATTAACTGCCACGAATAATTTAAGCAGTTACTCGTTATCTGAATTTGAAGCTTTTCTCGAAAAGCAAAGAGCAAAAAGACATTAGGAAACCGCAGCCAATTTTTTTTGTTACCTGCTTTTTTTCACTCCGGTTGCTGATGCGCAGCGCATTACTACGGGATTTCTGAGAGCTTGATCCAAACAGGGGCGTGATCACTGGTTTTCTCCCAACCACGAACTATTCGATCTACGCCAGCTGATGTAAGACGACCACGCAGGTCAGGGGTTAGCAAAAAATGATCTATACGCAATCCGGCATCGCGTCCATAAGCATTGCGGAAATAGTCCCAGAAAGTATAAATTTTTTGATCAGGATACAGTGTACGCACAGCATCTGTCCATCCCTGACCCACCAGGTTGTGAAAGGCAGCGCGCACTTCAGGCCTAAATAATGCGTCGTCTACCCATCGCTCGGGCTTATAAACATCCAATTCAGTCGGCATCACGTTATAATCCCCCGCCAAAACAACAGGTTTACCTGATGCAAGAAGCTCAGCAGCATGAGCAGTTAGTCTTTCGAACCATCGCAGTTTGTAATCTAATTTTGGTCCTGGAGCAGGATTGCCATTTGGCAGGTACAGGCAGCCAATGGTAATTCCGTTCACCGTCGCTTCAATATACCTGCTATGCGTATCTTCTTCGTCGCCTGGAAGATTTCTTGTTATCTCCTGAGGTTGTGCGTTGCGAGCTAATATAGCCACTCCATTCCAACTTTTTTGCCCGTGCCAGATGGCATGATACCCCATATCCAGTATTGCTTTCTCAGGAAATTTTTCCTGCGGTGCCTTTAGCTCCTGCAGACAGACCACATCTGGTGCAGCTTCATCAAGCCATTTAAGTAACACCGGCAAGCGACCGTTGACGCCGTTAACATTGTAAGTAGCTATTTTCATTTTCAATTAAGTTATCTCATCAAGTTGCAACAAAAATCTAATAATTAATTGGTTGACCGGAAACCAAATTCATATTTTTATTTATGCTTCCTGGTTTAACCAATAATCATTAAATGTACTGCATACACACTTTTAAAAACCCAGGTATACAAAAAGAGGCGGCTGAACATCAACCACCTCTTCCAAAAATTATATTGAGAAAAGTTAGAAGGCGAATTTCTGAGACTTTAACTGAGCCAAATTTGGATCCATTTGAATAGCTTTTTCACACAACTCAATTC
>JALYZZ010000406.1 GCA_030948675.1 Bacteroidota bacterium
CCATGTTCTATAGTTGATACACCTGCAAGAATGCTTCGGCGCATTCCTTCGGGCGTCGACGAATGCACGACTACTTCGCGTCCTCCGCTTTTTGCTACAGACACCGCAGCCGCAATTTCTTCTAAAGTAAATGTGGGCATCGCTTCACCATTTATGCCCCACCGGTAATCGGCATACACTTTAATAACGTCGGCCCCTTTGCTGATCTGCGTTCTCACTTCATTAATCATATTTTCAACACCTGCAACCTCAGCAGCTCCCTGGTGAAATTCTACATCGGCAGACTCTGATTTTGGCCCATACGTTCCTTTGGCAACGATAGCCCTTGTCGCCACAATCATTCTTGGTCCTGGCACAACGCCTTTTTCAATGGCTCTTTTCAGTCCTGCATCATCATACATTGCACCTTCGGTTCCTAAATCTCTTACTGTGGTAAAGCCTGCCAACAAGGTTGCTTTTGCGTGATTTACTGCCCTGGCCGTTCTTTCAGCCCGGCTTTCTTTGAGCACCTGGTCATTCCACGAAACTTCGTTGTAAGGGTGAAGGAAAAGGTGAGAGTGGCCTTCGATCATTCCAGGAAGTAAAGTAGTTCCTGGCAGGCTGATGGTTTCGGTATTGGAAGGAATGTTTTGAATGTTACCGACCTGCTCGATTGTATTATTTTTAATAAGAACTGACCAGTTTGTATGCATCGTTTCTCCATCGAAGAGCCGGTCGGCTTTTAGCAAAGTATATTTATCAGTTTGACAAAAACATGAACAACTGATTAAACAGGACAACCAGAGCAGGAATCGCATGTTGCATTAATTTTTAGAATACAACAAAGTAAAAGGAATTAGTGAGGAAAGGAGACTTGGCAACAAAAAGAAATCTTGTAAAGGAAGTAGAAACAGGAATACGGAGGTTTAAATAAGCATTTCCTGATACATCGTGCACTTACTTAACCCTTGTGAAGTTTTCAGTTTTACCAAACAACGAGATGCCTATGTATCCTCTTACAGCCAGCGTTTTTGCATCTTTTAATTTCATTTTGCTTCTGTATTCTTTGCCATCGTCGGGGTTATATATTTTTCCGTCGGTCCACTCCCCGTTTTCATATTTAAAGTCGCGAAGCATAATTAGCCCTAAAAGCCGTTTTGACCTTGCTTCTTCGTCGGGGTTATTTTTATCTATCTTAGGCTTGCCAGCTTCGTCGTTCGGTTGTTTCAGCCAGATGATTTTTCCGTAGTACTTGCCGTCTTGTTTGTAAAGCTGGATATGACCTTTATTGGTACCATTTGCCCAAACACCAAGTATCGCATCAGGATTAGCATGTTCAAAGCTTGTTAGCGTAAAAAAGATGAGAACAAACAATGGGAGAAACTTCTTCATGTTCAAATTTCTTTAAAAAAGGTTACAAAAGCCATCCCGGATCGTTTGTTTAACAAACGTATAATTTCTAAAAATATTATGTATAAATGTAATGGGTCTATAGCACGTCCTGCAATTCCTTATGGATTTCAAAAACTTTCTTTGCAAACTGACAAAGCAGAACAATCTTTAGAGTAGATTGTCTTGCATATTCTACTCCATGTTCTACTAATTGCAAACCGATGTTTTTACCTCTTAGCGTTTCAACTACTTCTGTATGCTTAACAATCAATCTGTCCTTTTCTCTTGAATAAACCATTTCAGCTAGTTATGTGCTGTTTTCTTCTAAGTAAAAGGTGCCTTCACCTGCAACTTCTTTATGTAGTATTACCATACGGTATCAATATTTATCGTATGCTTTTGATTACTACAGAAACCTTGTAAAAAAAATTTGTTCAATAAGAAATAGTACTTCATCTTTGCCCTGCAAATGAAAACATTGACTTTAAATAACAATTGGTGGCATAGCATCTCCTTCCCGGGGTAGCTGTGTTATTTTGTTTATCTAAATACAACATATTACAAGCCCCGGCAAAAGCCGGGGTTTTTTTGTGTCTGAACTGTGATGTGTGGGATTGAAAGGATTGTGAGTAAATAAAAGGTTGAAGCTGAGGATGAATGATGAATAGAGCTAATAGCTGAAAGCTTACTAAAGATATTTTTAAAAAAAAGCTCGGTGGCTCTCTACTGACGAAGCAGAGGTACCGGCGATGAAGTCAAATTATGAAACCTATTGTTTTTGAAACTAGTTGCAAAAAAATGCTAGACGATGTGTACACTCCGGTGGGCATCTACCTTCGTTTAAGAGACCGATTTCCCGGCAGCATACTTTTAGAAAGCAGCGACTTTCATGTTGCCGAAAACAGTTTTTCATTTATCTGTGTGAAGCCAATTGCAGGTATAGAGGTAAGCACAGCAGATGCATTCGAATTTAAATATCCAAATGAACCGGTGATACGAAAAAAGCTAGCTGGCAAAGAAGCTGTAGTGTCAGAATTAGATAATTTTTTAAAACGCTTCCAACCTTCTAATAAAAGTGAAGTTCCTGTTTCGCAAGGACTATTTGGCTATACCACTTTTGATGCTGTTCAATTTTTTGAAGACGTTGTATTAAAAGATGGTAAAAACGAGCCGAATGCAATTCCTTTGATGCGCTATCGGATGTACCAGTATGTAATTGCCATTAATCATTTTAAAGACGAATTGTACATCTGCGAAAACCAGGTGAAAGGCATTGACAGCGATCTTGACCTGATAGTTTCTCTTATCAAAAGCAAAGATGTTCCTGTCTTTCCGTTCAAAGCTACCGGCGAAGAAACCTCTAATCTTACCGACCAGGAGTACATAGATATGGTACAAAAAGGCAAGCAAAGCTGTCATCGTGGAGACGTTTTTCAAATAGTTTTAAGCAGAAGATTTGAGCAGAAATTTACAGGTGATGAATTTAATGTTTATCGGGCATTGCGAACAGTAAACCCTAGCCCATACTTATTTTACTTCGATTACAACGATTACCGTTTGATGGGCTCATCGCCGGAAAGCCAGGTAATTATCAAAAATAACAAAGCAATTGTTCATCCGATAGCCGGAACTTTTAAACGCACCGGCAACGATGAGCAGGATGAGGTACTTGCTGAAAAATTGTTAAAAGACCCAAAAGAAAATGCGGAGCACGTAATGTTAGTGGATCTTGCCCGTAATGACTTAAGTCGTTATGCAGACGACGTGCATGTAAGCAGTTACCGGAAAGTGCATTATTATTCTCACGTTATTCATTTGGTAAGTGAGGTCACCGGCACACCAAAACCAGGAACCAGTCCTTTTGAATTGCTGACTTCTACATTTCCTGCCGGTACACTTAGCGGGGCACCTAAGGTGAAGGCGATGCAGTTAATAAATGAGTATGAGAAAACTTCACGCAGTTATTATGGCGGCGCAATAGGAGTGATAGGTTTTGACGGAGAATTAAATCATGCAATTATGATACGTTCTTTTCTTAGCAAGCAAAACACCCTGTTTTACCAGGCGGGTGCGGGAGTGGTAGATGCATCAGTTGCAGAAAGCGAATTGCAGGAAGTAAATAATAAATTGAATGCATTGAAAACAGCGATAAAACTTGCTGAAACTTTAGGGGAGTAATTGTGTGTCAGCGACGGGCCTGCTGTTAACCGTCGTCGTATCAGGCTCTTGTACTATTATCATAATAAATAATTAAAAAATGAATCTTCGCCTTTGGCGGAGCGGGACATATGAAAATATTAGTTTTTGACAATTACGACAGTTTCACTTACAACCTGGTTCACCTGGTTGAGAAGATAACGCACGAAAAGGTAGACGTTTTTCGCAATGACCAAATAGCCTTGGAGAAAATAAAAGATTACGATAAAATCATTCTTTCTCCGGGACCCGGTATTCCATCAGAAGCAGGGTTGCTACTTGATGTTATCAGAGAATATGCATCTACCAAATCAATATTAGGAGTGTGTCTAGGACACCAGGCAATCGGACAGGCATTTGGCGGAGAACTTGAAAATCTTTCCAGCGTTTTTCATGGGGTAGCAACGCCTTGCCAGTTAGCAGCAGATAATCTTTTATTTAAAGGTCTGCCGTCTCAAATTGAAGTGGGTCGTTACCATAGTTGGGTAGTAAAAGAAGAAGGTTTTCCTGAAGAACTTGAGATAACGGCAAGAGATGACAACAATTATAT
>JALYZZ010000549.1 GCA_030948675.1 Bacteroidota bacterium
CTTGTGCAGCATTGAGAGAGCATACAAGTGTGGAAGAATCTGTACCAGGCTAAAAAAAATTATAACGTTTTAAAGCAGTAAAAAGAGTTGTAACACCATTATCTGAAAGGGTTTATTTTGGGTTGACCATGACGTACAAAGCCCCCAATTACGCTGGTTCAACGTCAACAAAAAACTACTTGCAGACAGAAAAAAAACAACGGGAAAAAAAGTCGTTAAAAAAAACTGCGCCGATTTTTGCAGGTTAGAAACATTTGGTATCGGAATTGAAACTAAAGGTTGAATTTTAAAGCAAACAGCTTGAAAAACAATCAATTAAAACAGATTTATGTTTATTTAAATGCCTGGAAATTGCTTTTCTTCAAGAATAATTTTTAGGTGTTATAACGCTGTATAAATAGCAGAAAAAAAAATACTTTTATGAAAGTCAATACTGTACTACAAAGTGAAAAAACAAACATTTTAAAAATTTTTTTTTAAAATATAAAGTTTGATATTCGCCGTCCCACCAAACTTTTTTATTCACAGACTGTGGGGAAATATTTGGAGAGATTCAAGGGTTCTAACATTCCTAACTAAATTATAAAAAAACTATAGTGATTAATATGGCCAAAACTGCCGATATAGTTTGGAGTAATTGTTTAAAAATTATTAAAGACATAGTAGAATGGCAACATTATAAAACCTGGTTTGAACCAATTAAACCTGTTGAACTTAGAGAACAAGTATTGCTAATACAGGTGCCCAGCCAGTTTTTTTACGAATACCTTGAAGAACATTACGTAAACCTTCTAGCTAAAACGCTAAAACGGGAACTAGGCAAAGAGGCAAGATTAGAATATAGAATAATGGTTGATAGCGGCAACAGTCATAACAAACCTTTGACTATGGACATACCTGCCAATAATATAAAGACTTACAGCAACAATGAAATGGATTTTCCACTGGTAATAAACAATCCGGTTAAGAATCCGTTCGTTATTCCGGGTCTTAAAAAAATGCAGATAGATCCTCAGCTTAATCCAATTTATACATTCGATTCGTTTATTGAAGGAGACTGCAATCGGGTAGCCAGGCGAGCAGGTAAAACTGTTGCTGAAAAGCCAGGTGCGAATTCCTTTAACCCGTTAGTGGTGTATGGCGGTGTGGGCTTAGGTAAAACACATCTTGGACAAGCGATAGGTAATGAAGTAAAAAGACTTCATCCACAAAAAGTGGTATTGTATGTAAGCTCAGAAAAATTCATCAACCAGTTTCAGGACCATAGCCGTAACAACGCTATTAATGATTTTATTCACTTTTACCAGTTAATAGATGTATTGATTATTGATGATGTGCAATTCTTTAATCGCGCTGAAAGAAGCCAGGATGCATTCTTTGCCATATTTAATCATTTGCATCAGTCGGGAAAGCAATTGGTTCTATCATCTGACAAACCGCCCAAAGATCTGGATGGATTGCAGGAAAGATTGCTTAGCCGTTTTCGCTGGGGATTAAGTGCAGACCTGCAAATGCCTGATTATGATACCCGAATAGAGATACTGGATAAAAAGATGAAAAATGATGGCCTTGATATGTCACGTGAAGTTGTAAAATATGTGTCGTACAACATCAACAGCAACATTCGGGAGCTGGAGGGGGCATTAATATCATTGCTTGCACAATCATCTCTCAACAAAAGAGATATTGACCTGGATCTGGCAAAAAAGGTGCTGAGAAATTTTGTAAAAACAAGCAGTAAAGAAATTACAATAGATACCATTCAAAAAATGGTTTGCGAGTTTTTTGACGTGCCCTACGATAAGTTGTTACAAAAGACCCGCAAGCGTGAAATCGTTCAGGCAAGACAGATAACTATGTACCTCGCAAAAGCCTTTACTAAAAACTCTCTAAAGACGATTGGAGAACATTTTGGTGGCCGTGATCACACTACTGTTATTCACAGTTGCCAGACCGTAAAAGATCTGATGGATACTGATAGTCTCTTTCGTGAGAATGTAATGGAGCTACAGCAGAAAGTGCAATTGGCGGCAATGTAAATTTAAGCTGTCAATTTGAAATAATTATTAGACTCCACGGCCTGTTTTTTTTGCTTGAGGCTAGTGGATAAAACATCTTTGCTTCGCCTGTGTTGGCTCTAACGCCTCCAAGTCTTAGTACAAATCCTATCGCTTTATCTCTGATAGTTATGGTCAACAAAGTGCAACAACTGCCTGTTGCTTTTAAAATTAGAAAAAAATAAATTTTAAAAAAAATCAAAAGCTAAAAAAACTCTTATTTCTATTTTGACTGTGAAGATAAATACCCTTATTTTTGCCACCCCTTTAAAAAAGGAAGGTTTGGTGAGGTGCCTGAGTGGCCGAAAGGAACGGTTTGCTAAACCGTCGTACGGGTTAAACTGTACCGAGGGTTCGAATCCCTCCCTCACCGCTTCACCGGACTGGTTTTTTAAGGATCGGGGCGTAGCGTAGCCCGGTTATCGCGCCTGCTTTGGGAGCAGGAGGTCGCAAGTTCGAATCTTGCCGCCCCGACTGATTATCAAGCACTTAGATAGGTAAAACTTCTAGGTGCTTTTTTATTTGCATATAATTTGCACAAAATCTTCTTCAATGTGTTTAGTTTTTTCTTTTGAAGAACCTACATGCACTTGGATTATTTTAAGCAAAACTTCCGCTTTGCAAGGTTTAATTAATACTTTAGCAAGGAGATTTCAATTGTATTGGAGGGACGGTTGGTCATTAATTTTTTTAATATTTATGATCTTCCAACTGTAATGATATTCTCAAACTCTCTTCTTAAGTAATTGATTAGTAAGAGCAGGCCACGGAGATCCCACTAAATTTAATCACGGCCTCAATCCTTCTTATTCTGGATGGTGGTCAGTAAGATAACTTGTACGCAAGGTTCAAAGCACTTGACACCGAGTTTCAATCCTTCTTATTCTGGATGGTGGTCAGTAAGTCAGTGATACCAGTCAAAGCATTTTTAAAAAAACTGAGTTTCAATCCTTCTTATTCTGGATGGTGGTCAGTAAGAGGCCGGAATCCTTTTTAAAACTATCCTACGATATAGTTTCAATCCTTCTTATTCTGGATGGTGGTCAGTAAGGTCACTGCGATATTATTAGGAACCGGCAACGGTGTAAGTTTCAATCCTTATTATTCTGGATGGTGGTCAGTAAGTCTGCCTGCTGTTTTGTAGCGTATCGAGGTGCAATTTGTTTCAATCCTTATTATTC
>JALYZZ010000557.1 GCA_030948675.1 Bacteroidota bacterium
TCCGCAACAACTATTGTTATATTCAAGACTTTAACGATTGTCATTTCAACAAAGCTTTCTTTAAGGAAAATGTTTGTAAATGTTTCCTCTGCTAAGAATACAGATTATAATAACTGTAGGGTTGACATATTCAATTCCTATTCTCCACTCGCCTATTCTAATGCGATAATAATTCTCACCTTTCCTTTGCCCCTCCATCTTGATATAATCTAATCCACTTCTTTCAAGGGATGAGGCAGCTCTTAGTTTATCAATGACCGCATCGGAAGCTAGAAAAATTGGTTTAGGCACCCTCTTCAGGTTCCTTATATAACTTTTCTTAATCACTACTTCCATGTCGATATTTCTTTCTTATAATCTTCATAGGACACTTCTTTGTCATCCTTTCTACTGCGCATAAGTTCGAGCAATAAGTAATTTTCGACTTCTTCATTATTTATTACCTGCAATAATTTTTCGACCTCGTTAGGTGCCCAGTTTCCTCTCTGCTTTTTCAAAGAAAAGTTTGCTGGCTTGAGACCGATTTTCTTAGCGAGAAAATCACTTCTGTAACCACTAATCTCAATCAATTGTGGTATGTTTTTAAGAAGAGCCTGATAATCTGCTACAATGTCTAGTGCCATTTTTTATATTCAATTTACTATTTGTAAACTACACTACAAATTTACTACAACAGTGTTGATTTATCTTTAGATTATAATCATAGGCGCACAACTCTTTAATGCTGATAGTTTTCTACCTCGTTGCCAGGCGGCACTTTTCATAAATCGTTACTGTTTCAACCGCTTTCCGCATAACTTTTGTCGTAACATTGTTCTATGACAACTATTCCTCCCTATCTAAAAAAAGGTGATACTATCGGGATTGTGTGCCCGGCCGGTTATATGCCTGTAGAAAAGCTGCAAACCTGTATAGCAGTTCTAATGCAGTGGGGCTACAAAGTAAAAGCGGGTAATACAATCGGAAGCCAACTGAATTATTTTTCGGGAACAGACGAACAAAGGCTGCATGACTTACAACAGATGCTGGATGATGAGACAGTGCATGCTGTGTTGTGTGCACGTGGAGGCTACGGTGTTGGAAGAATTATTGACCAGCTAAACTTTAAAAAATTCAAGAAAAGACCTAAGTGGATTATTGGATTTAGTGACATAACCGTGCTGCACGCTCACATCTTCAACCGTCTAAAAATTTCTTCCCTCCATGCTCCAATGGCTGCTGCTTTCAATGAGGATGAATACAAAAATGAATACGTACAATCTTTAAAGGACGCTTTGGAAGGCAAACCAGGAAAGTATGTGTGTGAGGTAAATAGTTACAACAAGCTGGGTACAGCTAAAGGAAAATTAGTTGGAGGAAACCTGTCATTAATCAACCATCTCATAGGCACCGTTTCAGATATAAAGACAGCTGAAAAGATTCTTTTTATCGAAGATGTTGGAGAATACATATATAATACGGACAGGATGCTGTATCAACTAAAACGAAGCGGCAAATTTGATAAACTGGCGGGGTTAATTATCGGAGGATTTACAGATGCAAAAGACACGACCGTACCTTTTGGAGAGGATGTATATAAAGTAATTTTCGACGTCGTAAAAGACTTTGAATATCCCATTTGCTTCCAGTTTCCGGTGGGGCATCAAAGAGAAAACTACGCTCTGAAGATCGGGGTGGATTATGAGTTACATGTCGGAAAGAAAAAAGTAAGTCTGGAGGAGAAACAAGAAAAAAGTGACAAATAGCTTCAACAAAATAGTCTTTATGGAAACTTTTTAAACACAGTATATCTTAATATTACCTCAATAAAAAGTAATCCTAATGCAATTAGCAACCATGGCAAAAACTCTTCAGTAAACCTGTCGTATGCTGTAATCTTAACCTTTGTTTTTTCTAGCTTGTTTATACTTGCATAAATATTTTTTAATGCATCCTGGTCAGTCGCATGAAAATATTGGCCCCCTGTTTCGGCTGCTATATTTTTTAGAAGGCCTTCATTAAATTCCAGCTTTTTTTTATTTATCATATTGCCGTATGGTGTTTGCACCTGCTCGTCCACTTCCTTTTCAGAACCAACACCAATCGTGTACACTTTAATCTTGTATAACTTCGCCATTTCCTTTGCGATGTCCGGTGGTATCAATCCCCCAAAATCAACCCCGTCGGTCAGCAATATCACTACCTTGCTTTTCGTTTTTTGGTCCTTTAAACGATCGACGCTGGTAGCAAGACCAGAACCAATTGACGTTCCTTCCTCTTCAAGATAACCGCTGTGAATATTGGCAATCTGCGATAAAATAGTTGTTTTGTCGGTTGTAATAGGGCAAAGCGTAAAGCTTTGGCGACTAAAAATAACGATACCTATCCGGTCGCCAGTGCGTTGGTTTACAAAAGCCTGCGCTACCTCTTTTGACGCCTCAAGCCTATTAGGAATAAAGTCTTTTTCAGTCATACTGCCGCTTATATCAAAGCACAATACAATGTCAATACCCTCTCCTTCCGTTTGCTGCTCGCTAAACTTATGTTGTGGCCGTGCCAGCGCAACTACCAGACACGCAAGTGCAAGACAACGTAAAACGAAAGGAAAGTTTTGAAGCCAGGTTTTTGAGCTGCGGATGTTTGTAAGGAAATGCGTAGTGGTTACCAGCATAGAGCCCTGCCGCTTCTTAATATTGCTATAATACCAGATTGCCAAAATCGGGATGATAAAAAGCAAACTCAAGGCTTCAGGATTGTGAAAAGTAATATTTTCAAACCAGTCGTACAGCATCAGGCCGGATTAGGTTGATAATTTGAATGAATTGGTGAGTGTAAAAGGG
>JALYZZ010000591.1 GCA_030948675.1 Bacteroidota bacterium
ATTGTGAGACTCTGCAGGTCTATACAAATTGCCTGTAACAAAAAAGCCAGGTAAACTTTCAAAAGAAACGTTTTCGACCGAGTAACCGTTATAAGCTCTCTTACTATTCACAATAGGTTTTAAGGGAGTGTTTTGCGGAAATCTATGTAGCCCCGCACCGTTAATAATCGTCTGCCTGATGCGGGTGGCTCTTTTTTCCCATGTCCTTTTATCGTGATAAGTAGTAGCAAATTTTTCTAATGATGCTTTTCCTTCAGCTTCGGTAAAAAAAGCGCCACGACAAAGAAGCGTGGTATCAGTAATCTGGGCGCAAACAGTTGCCGGAAACAAACTTGCAATCCATACAATCACCAGGAGTAGAAGAGTTATAGTATATTTCATAATTCTGCTAATTAGGTAAAATTTTAAATACAGATAATGTTATTAATGATCTAAAAGTGTCACTTGAAACGTATAGAATAACTAATGATTACTTTTATACCGCCTGTTGTTGATAAAAATAAGACTCTGTGCGTTAACCTAGGAAAATGAGTTCTTGCTAAGTGCCTTTTCTTTAGAAAAAATTCTTGGGCTTCCGTCGATTTTTCCTGTAAAATCGGAATATACAATTAAGTCAAAAGCATTTTTAGATAGATAATTCATGTGTTTTAGTAGATATTATATCTTTCAATAACTTCATTTCTTATGAAACTTGTTTTATACGTATTACTGTTTGTGGCACCGGATCTCGTTTTCTGTCAGGATGATCGCGTGCAGAAAGCCTACACATATCCTTCCAGCGACAAAGTTGCAGCTGACTTTAGGGCAATGTTGAAGCGTACTCCGGTTAATTTCCGGGCTTCTTTTCAATCTTATGCATCAGATACTGTTTCTATTGAAAGAGGATTTATTTATACTGAAGAAGCCGAAAAAATGCCTGTTGTCATTTATAAGCCAGCACATCACGTTTCAAAATCTTTTCCTGTAGTTATATGTTTGCACGGTACAGGGGGAAGTAAGGACGACGAGAGCATTAAAGACATGCTTTACAAGCTCTCTAAAATTGGCATAATGGGGGTAGCGATTGATGCAAGGTTCCATGGTGAAAGAGTCCCGGGCGGAGCAAATAAGTCTCAGCAATACGTTGAAGCAATTACGAAAGCCTGGGAGAATTCAGATAAGACTGCGCAGGCTCATCCTTTTTTTTATGATACAGTGTACGACTTGTGGCGTTTAACAGACTACCTTGTTACCAGGGCCGACGTTCAGGCAGGCCATATCGGAATGATGGGCATTTCAATGGGGGGAATTGAAACGTGGATGGCAGCATCAGTTGATGAAAGAATAAAAGTGGCAGTGCCGGTAATTGCTGCACAAAGCTTTAAATGGTCTCTTGAAAATAACAAATGGCAGGGAAGGGCAGGCACCATCTGGAAAGTTCATGAACAAGCAGCAAGAGATCTAAAGGACAGCACAGTAACAGAAGAAAATGTAAGATTGGTATGGAAAAAGCTACTTCCGGGAATAACTGACGAGTTTGATTGCCCATCTATGCTACGACTGTTTGCACCGAGGCCACTGCTTCTACTAAGCAACCAGGATGACCAAAACTGCCCGATTGAAGGAGCGAAAATTGCGTTTTCGTCCGCAAAAGTTGCTTACAAATTAAAAGGTGCAACCGATAAACTACAGATGCACATCACTCCAAATCAAACCCACCGTTTTCTTCCTGAGCACGCTGAAATGACCATTGCATGGTTTAAAAAATGGCTTTAAAAATTGTTTACCTGCGTGATCAGGTTGGCTAAAAAGTGTTTCTTGATCGATCTGCTACCGTCTCAGCTTTTCAATTTCTTCTCATTGACTTTCACGCACTATTCTCAGGTCCATTCCAGGTATAAGTAGTGGGCCGTTTATTTCTTGTTAAATGAAATTAAGCCTCGCCTTAAACCGATAAAATGGGCTTGTGTTTTAAAAAAAGAGCTTTAAATCTTATTTTTTATCTTTTTATTCATTAATATTAACAAGTCTTATTATCAGTGAAGCAAAATGCTACTGTTCGTAGAAATATAAGACTTGTAAGGCCACCTAAGTGAAATTTTAAATGACACTTTGGTATCAAACTTAACCGCTAAAACTATACTCGCCATATGACTTTCTACAAACGCTCCTTCATAGGGCTGCTAACCCTATGTTTTATTTTTGGTAGTCATCTCTTCTGTGAAGCGCAACATTTCAATTCAACCGCTGCAGCTCATGTTAATCAGCAATCCCGAAACAAGGTCAACAAAAACAGCGGATTTGCCGAAGCTATTCCGAAGGCAGAACAGAAAGACCTGACGCAAGAATCCCAAACATTTTTACAGCAGCCCAGGGCCGACGCGGTAAAAGGAAAGGTTACTGCCGAAAAAGATAATACCCCCTTAGCCGGCGCTACTATTACTATTAAAGGCAAAAACCGGTCGGTTGTTTCAGATGCTAACGGTAATTTTCAAATCAATGCTACCAGCACCGACGTGCTTATTGTTGAATATATTAATTATGCACCGCGTGAAGTACCTGTAAACGGGCAGTCTGTGGTGAATGTGTCGTTAACTCAAAAGGAAACCAACATAGGTGAAGTTGTGGTAACAGCTTTAGGAATCACCAAACAATCAAGAAGTTTGGGTTACTCGGCTAC
>JALYZZ010000621.1 GCA_030948675.1 Bacteroidota bacterium
AAGGGCAGAGCTGGGCAAGTATAAGCCCCGATCTGACCACCAACGATAAGTCAAAACAGGGTCCAAGTGGAGGTCCTATTACGAAAGACAATACCAGTGTTGAATATTATTGTACCATTTTTACCGCAGCAGAATCGGTACTGGAAGAAAATGTGTTATGGACAGGAAGCGATGACGGACTGATAAATGTAAGCAGGGATGCCGGTAAGACGTGGACTAACGTAACCCCCGCCGCCGCTGGCAAATGGATGATGTGGAATTGTGTTGAAACTGATCCTTTCAAGAAAGGCACTGCTTATTTTGTCGGTACAAAATATAAAATCGATGACTTTAAACCTTATATCTTTAAAACAGAGGACTATGGCAAAAGCTGGAAGATGATCACTAATGGAATTGCCCCCATGCATTTTGCAAGAGCGTTAAGGGCCGACAAAAAAGTGCCGGGACTGTTATATTGTGGTACTGAATATGGCATGTACATAAGCTATGATGATGGAGCAAATTGGAAAAATTTCCAGTTAAACCTTCCCATTGTGTCTATAACCGATTTAACGATAAAAGAAAATGACCTGGTAGTGGGCACACAAGGCAGAGCAATATGGATATTGGATGACTTGAGTTTAATTCAGCAAAAAAACCTCTTTGCATCAAGTAAAACTCTACAAGTTTTTAATGTAAGTGACGCGTATAAGACAGAAGGTTTCCAAAACCAAAATGTTCGCAATGCAGGCATTAATCCACTTAATGGTGTAGTATTCAACTATTGGCTAAAGACTACTAATGACAGTCCAAAAGTTTCTATAACTGTAATGGATTATAAAAAAGAACCGATACAAACTTTCAGTACCACTTCAAAAGACTCAACAAACAAATTTGAAGTGAATAAAGGTATGAATCAATTTGTATGGAATATGAAATACCCGGCTGCGGAAAAAGTAGAAGGATTGATTCTATGGAATGGAAATATAGATGCACCGAAAGCGGCTCCGGGAAAATATACTGCCCGTTTTAAATACGAAAAAGACTCTGTTGATGTTGCGTTTACTATAAAGCCTGATCCTAATTACAAAATGACCGAAACGGAATATCAGCAGCAGACTGCTTTTTTACTGCAGGTACAAAATAAGTTTAATGAGGTACAAAAAGCGATCAGGGACATCAGAACGATTCGCACTCAGTTAAATGACTTTACTTCACGTATAGACACTGCACAAACTAAAGATGTAAAAAGCTTAGCCGATACAATTAATAAGAAAGTAACAGCAGTAGAGGATGCGCTTTACCAAACAAAGTCAAAAAGCGGGCAGGATGTTTTAAATTATCCTATTCGTCTAAACGATAAAATTTCAGGATTGTTTGATGTAGCAAACAGCGGGAACAATCCGCCAAGTAGCCAGGTGCAGGAAGCGTTCAAAGAACTTAGCGCAGAGGCAGATAAATATTTGAATGAACTGAAGCAGGTGATGAATAACGAAGTGAGACAATTCAACAAACTCATATATCAGAAACAGTTACCTGTTATCGGAATTAAGAGATGACATGAAATAAGCTAACCAGAAGTTCTTTATGGAAAATTGTAGGACTTCCAGATAACGCTATTATTGCCGTAATAAATGCAAGCAACCCGCCTCTGCGGATATTAGTTTGCGCGAGCAGGATATACAAATTTGAATAAAGGCGCTAATGCAAAAAAAGCCGAACTAATTAACGACGAATACTTACTATTGTCCAAGAAATGAGCTATCAGGAATATTGATGTAACCATTGTGAGGGTCTTTAATTGTAAACCATTTAAAGTTTTGATCAGCAATCATTCCAGTGCCATAAACCTTTTGATTAGGCTGATGCAGAATAACATTTTTGTTGCTGTAAAAGGTAGCCTTTGCCTGGTCCCAATACAACTCTTTACAAAAAAGTGTATCGCCCTTTATATTAAATACCACCACACTGTCCCTTAAGTAAACCTTGTTTTCGCCTTGGAGGTACCTGCCAAATTTTGCCGAAAGTTTGCTTTCAATCTTTGTACTGTCATTATAAAAATCTACATGCAAAGACTTAGGAAATTCAACTTTTGGCGTGTCTTTCTGGTAGCTCAGCATTAAAGGAGCCGTAAGTTTTGCTTTTACTTTTCCACCTTCGCTCAGGTAGCTTTCAATTTGTCTTCCTTCTTCTATATTGATTGCTTTCTTGTTTAAATTCTGTACGTCTCTTATATCATTTTCGCACGAACAAACAAAAAAGCAGCCAATGGTAAGGGCTGCTACACTTTGCAAAATACCGACACGACTTTTACTCATACTTATGTTTGAAGAACCAAACATCACTCAAATTAAGACCAAGTGAAAAGCGGAAAAAGCTTTCCGTAATATTATTATTTTTGTTTCCCCGGCTACCAAGTTCAAAAGTAGTATTAATAATAGTGTATTGATTGTCGTAAGACCTCCACTTTCTTACAGGCAAACCAGCTCCGAATGTAATTGCATATACGGGTAGTTTATTTTTGTCGGCCGTAAGTGCTTCCTGTCCAAAATAAAATCCGGCACGATAGGTTGCCCTGTTCCAATAACTTTTAATGCTTAAGGGATTTGGCGTAAGTTGTCCGCCAACCTTAAAGAACCAACTATTATTGAATTT
>JALYZZ010000647.1 GCA_030948675.1 Bacteroidota bacterium
CAGCTATGTAGCTGGCAATACCGTTATCCGAAAAGATGTTCCACCTTATGTAAAGGCAGCACGGGAACCAATGAGTTTTGCAGGAATTAATTCAGTCGGTTTGCAACGGTCAAAATTTTCAGGCGAAAAAATTCAGGAAATCACTAGTATTTACAGAGTGCTTTTTATTGAAAAAAATACTACATCAACCGCGTTACAAAAGATTGAAAATTCGTTCATGGCAACGAAGGAGAGAGATATTATACTTGATTTTGTAAAAAGCTCTAAAACTGGCATCATCAAGCGTCCTTCCAAATCTGACAGTGATGAAGATAATACTATCTAATGCAGGTAAAAGATTTAACCGCGACTGGATTTTCAGAAACACCTCTTACACTTTTTTGTCGGGTCACACATATGCCATAACAGGTACAAACGGTAGTGGCAAAAGCACGTTGTTACAAGCACTTGCAGGAAGCCTGGAAATAAGCGAAGGCAAAATAGAATGGCGACATAATAGCGATGTCATTGACGCCAACAATATTTATCATTTCCTTACGATAGCAGCTCCTTATGTTGAAGTGATTGAAGAAATGACGGCTGTTGAGTTTTTACATTTTCACCAACAGTTTAAACCATTAATAGCCACAATTGCCGTCAAAGAAATGCTTTCGCTGATCGGGCTTGAAAAAGCTGCTAATAAACAGATCAGGTATTATTCTTCAGGAATGAAGCAACGGATAAAACTTGCACAGGCTATTTTTTCAAATGCTCCTTTACTGTTGCTTGATGAGCCTTGTACCAACCTTGATGTAAGTGGCTTCGAGTTATACAATAAGCTTATACAAGAGTTTGCTACCAACAAGACCATTATTGTAAGCAGCAACGACATTAATGAATATTCGTTTTGCGACAATGTCATCAGCATTATGGATTACAAATAATGCAGATCTTACTCGTTTTATACTGTTATACATTGGATGCTAAACATTTGAAAAATGGGTAAATTTTTTTTTTGAGTTCCTTTGCGAGTTTTCGTGTTACTGGCTACAACGGTCGATTTGAGGAAGGCTCAAAAGCAGCGCTAAAAGATGAACGGACTGCGACGCAACGATGTTTAATAGCGGTACTTCAGTTTGTGCTAAAAAAAGAGTTCTCTATTTTAAAAAGTGCTACTAACAATTTGTTTCTACCAACTAGCTATCTCCTGCTTGCAATCAATAAATTCAAATCGGTATATTTCAAATCGAAGAGCTGGCTAAGGTAGAAGTTGGTAAGATAACCTTTGTACATATAGATGCCGTTGCGAAGGTTGAAGTCGTGCCACACCATTTCTTCCACACCCCCATCATCACTTACGCTTAATAGCAAAGGCATTAATACATTACTGATAGCCTGACTGGCGGTACGTGCAAAACCACTTGGAATATTTGGTACACAATAGTGTATAATGCCATGTTTTACAAAGGTGGGCTGTTCATGACTAGTTATTTCACTCGTTTCAAAACATCCTCCGCGGTCTATGCTCACATCTATGATAACGCTTCCGGGTCGCATGGCCGCCACCATTTCTTCGGTTACTAAAACCGGGGTGCGACCGAATTCGCTGGAAATTGCTCCAACTGCTACTTCACACGTTTTTAATTGTTTAGCCAGAATTTTCGGCTCTATTACACTAGTCCAAACCCGCACTCCAAGATTATTTTGCAGGCGTTTGAGGCGGTACACATTGTTGTCAAACACCTTGACCGAAGCCCCAAGGGCTAATGCTGTACGAGTGGCAAACTCACCTACCACTCCGGCGCCAATGATAATAACTTTTGTTGGCGGAATGCCACTGATGCCACCAAGCAAAACACCTTTTCCATTGTTGGCGCAACCCAGGTACTGTCCGGCAATAAGCATGATGGCGGCACCGGCAATTTCACTCATACTTCTTACAATCGGGTAAGTGCCACTATGGTCCTTTAAATTTTCAAAACTCAACGCGGTTACTTTTTTCTCCATCATCTTCTGCAAAAACTCGCCCTTCATCGCTGAAAGGTGAATCGGAGAAATGATGATTTGGCCCATCTGCAGCAACGGCAAATCCTCCTCTACCACAGGTGCACTTTTAACAAGTAATGGCGCTTTAAACACTTCCTGCCGTTGTATTTCTATTTCTGCTCCCGCTTCACTGTAATCTCTGTCGGTGTAATTACTGCCTTCGCCTGCAGTTGATTCAATAGTTACTTTATGGCCATTACTTACCAATACGCTTACGCCTTCAGGTGTTAATGCAATCCGGTTTTCCTGGAACGCCGTTTCTTTCGGAATCCCTATATACAGTTGTTTTCCCTGGGTCTTTACGTCGAGGGTTTCTTCAAGCGTTTCGTAAGAAAAAGAGGTGCTGATAAGGGGCTTTACAGATGCCATGTACGCACAAATTTAATGACAGAATGGATTTGCAAGATAACGGGGTTTAAATTTTAAGTTTAAAGCTAGGTTGTTTTAAACAAAATCCGTTATACAATACTGCCAGAGATTAAGGGCACTACAATTAGTCTCCCAGCTCTTTTTCATTGTGCCAAAATTTGCCTTGTTTCTTCATCAAGTGTGCTTATCAACAAATGCAAACAGTCTTCGGGCAGCAAGGCAGGGGCTCGATTTGGCCATTCGACCAAACAGAAATTTCCGCTAAATAAATAATCTTCTACTCCTGCCTGCAGCGCTTCTTCTTCATCTTTTAGTCGATACCAATCCATGTGATAAATCTCTCCAATCTTTTCACTTTTGTATTCGTTGATGATAGAATATGTGGGGCTTCCAATGGCCGAAGTAACACCTAAATGATCGCATAAAGCATGAATAAAAGTGGTTTTTCCGGCACCCATATCACCATGT
>JALYZZ010000665.1 GCA_030948675.1 Bacteroidota bacterium
GTCAGATGAAATGGCGGACATATTATGGGTATTAATCTGCCTTGCCAACCAAACTGGTGTTGACCTTACTTCGGCTCTGCAAAAAAATATACAAAAGAAGACCCTTCGCGATGCAAAAAGACACGAAAACAATCAAAAGCTTAAAGAGCGCTAAGTAAATTATAAGGATGGTTTTGATAGGTGTTCCTATACTGGGAAAATGCTTAAAATGGTAATAATTGTGCAACTAATTGTTAACCTCTGGCATCTTCCATATAAGAATTACAGTTTAAAAACCAAATACTTTAGATTATGTTTTCTCCCTTGTTAAACATTGTAATGCAATATGCGGGTTCGGTACTTGCCGGTATAGTTGTGGGGCTACTCTGTAAAGCATATTTTGCGAGCCAGGTACAAAACAAAATCCGCCGCTACCAAAGTGATATTGTTAAAAGCCACGGCAAAATTCTTGAGTTGGAGGCTATTAATGGCAAGCTCGAAAAACGAATAAAAGAACTGGAAGGAGTATTTTCAAAAGACCAGATTTTTATGAATTAATGATAAACTCAATTCATTAATTGGCTGAATGAAGTAAAAGCAACGCTCGTATATGCACCGAAAAAGACTATTTTTTTTCTGTCGTTTGCTTACTCTTTTCTTCACTATTTCTCTTTCACATCGGTACTTTAGCTGTTCCCTTTTCTTCAACTTTTTACCTGTATTTTCTGTAGGTTTGCCGCATTATGACGACAAACGAAAATAAGTTTCAGGAAATAATTTCTCATGCTAAAGAGTATGGTTTTGTTTTTCCAAGCAGCGAAATTTATGATGGCTTAAGCGCCGTGTATGATTACGGTCCGTACGGAAGTGAATTGAAAAAAAACATACGGGACTATTGGTGGAAGTCGATGACACAACTGAATGAAAACATAGTAGGCATTGATGCGGCAATATTTATGCACCCTACTACTTGGAAGGCAAGTGGTCACGTAGATAATTTTAGTGACCCTATGATAGACAACCGTGACAGTAATAAACGATACCGTGTCGATCATTTGATAGAAGGCCTGGCAGATAAACTGAAAGAGGAGAATAAAGCCGGGCAGGCAGAAACGCTCGTCGCCGAAATGGATCGTCTGCTGGCAGCCGATGACTATGCAGGTTTAAAAGATTTAATCAATAAAAATAATATTGTTTGCGCTATCAGCGGCACTGCTAACTGGACTGACATAAGGCAGTTTAACCTGATGTTTTCTACTCAACTGGGTAGTGTTACCGAAGAGGCCGACACTATTTATCTCCGTCCTGAAACTGCACAGGGTATTTTTGTAAATTTTCTGAATGTTCAAAAGACTTCGCGTATGCGTATACCTTTTGGTATTGCGCAAACAGGCAAAGCTTTTAGAAACGAGATTGTAGCCCGCCAGTTTATTTTTAGAATGCGTGAATTTGAGCAGATGGAAATGCAGTTTTTCGTTAGGCCTGGTACCGAGGGAGAATGGTACAGACATTGGAAAGATGCGCGTTTGCAATGGCACTTGAGCCTGGGTATTTCCCCTGAAAAGTATCGGTATCATGACCACGTAAAGCTTGCCCATTATGCAAAGGAAGCTTGTGATATTGAATTTGAGTTTCCGATTGGTTTTAAAGAAGTAGAAGGCATTCATTCCCGCAGCGATTTCGATTTAACGCAGCACCAGGTGTATAGCAAAAAGAAGATGCAGTATTTCGACAATGACGTTAACCCTGCTACTGGTAAACCTTATGGAAATTACATTCCTTATGTGGTAGAGACATCTATTGGTCTTGATAGAATGTTTTTACTCATCCTCAGCGAAAGTTATGATGTAGAGACGCTGACCAAAGAAGATGGAAGTACCGACAGCCGTGTAGTGATGCATATTCCTGCAAAGATTGCTCCTGTAAAACTGGCTATTTTGCCTTTGGTAAAAAAGGATGGATTACCTGAAATCGCCAGAGAATTAATGAACGGTTGCAAACAACATTTCCGTTGTTTTTATGAAGAAAAAGATGCAATTGGAAAGAGATATCGTCGCCAGGATGCAATCGGTACGCCGTTTTGCGTTACCGTTGACCATCAGACAAAAGACGATCAAACGGTTACAATAAGGCACCGCGATAGTATGCAACAAGAGCGGGTTCACTTGTCTGCTGTCAAAGAAATTGTCTCAAAGAATATTTTATAACAAAAAGTGTAATACTTTTTAAATCCAGGTAGAAATGCCTGGATTTTTTTGCTTTAGCAGCTAAATGGCCGAAAAAAAAACTGGCTGTCGGTAGTTTAAATAATGAATGAATTGCTATATCCGTGATTGGCAAGAATGGGTCAAAAAAAGGTTCATTTTATAGCCGGCGCTGAAACGGAAGGATAATGCGATTTATTGCTATTGGATTGGTGGTTATCGAATAG
>JALYZZ010000671.1 GCA_030948675.1 Bacteroidota bacterium
CGGGACTCCACCCGCTTCTTTCAAAAACTGCTTCGCATTGTTTTTGAATGCCAACGCTGCCGCGTGGCACCAAACCGGCTGATGTCCCTTTTGCAAGAACTGGTGGATAGAGCGATTGTCCAATTAGTGGCTTGTTGCAGCAATTGATTAGAAGCAAGAAATTGTTTGAACACCTAATCCTCCTACTTATCCGACCTCATAAAAAAGGCGTTAAGAAAATTACCGGTTCGGGCGTTAAGAAATGAAATAGATGTTACCGAAGTTTGGAAATATTCTTTGCCGGTAAGTCCAACAAAAGCTCGAGATTATTCTAATGCTGTGACTTATTTCATTTTAGCCTGAACTGGTAATTTTTAGCCTTTTTTATGCAGTCTTGAATTTTTGTTTCTTTTGTTTCAAGACAAAAGAAAAGCAAAACACAAGTAAACGAAAATCAAGTATAGCTACTTTTTTACAACGTTGCTGTAAGGCTCATTCGTATGCTCAGACCGCCGGGCTTCGTTTTTGCAACCGGACTCTCCCGAGTTGCTATACAACCATTCAAACAGGCAAC
The DNA here is from genome assembly GCA_030948675.1 of Bacteroidota bacterium. Lineage (GTDB taxonomy): Bacteria > Bacteroidota > Bacteroidia > Chitinophagales > Chitinophagaceae > Segetibacter. Next base: position 554 of record JALYZZ010000671.1, read on the forward strand.
TTTCACTTTTAAAAAGGTGTTGTTAGCATCATTTTAAAGCATACTTTGTTTACCTATTCAATTCATTGAAATTCACCTAAAAGAGTTATAATTTTAGTAATTACAAAGATTGTTAGCGACCGGTCCTTGATATGGGCGGCGCTATTACGGAGATAAAATGAAGGAAAAAACAATATAAATGGTAGGTGAACAGATTAAGGAAAGCATTATAGTTGGCGAAAAACGGCCGGATCTATTAAAAGAAGAAACGCTTGCTGACTTGTTCAGACAATCCGCTGCTAAATATGCAGATAAGACAGCCCTGATTTTTGAACAACAATCTCTCTGCTACCAGCAGTTAGATCAGTGGAGTGATGCAATAGCGGCAGACCTTGCTGCACGGGGAATAGGCAAAGGCAACAATGTAGCGATTTGGTGGCGTCGCGGACTTGAGTTACACGCAGCTATTCTAGGTATTGTAAAAGCTGGTGCAGCTTATGTACCTATTGATCGCGAGATGCCTGCGGAGAGAGTGGAGCTGGTACTGTCTGAAGTAAAAGCATCAGCATGCTTTAGCCGTTTTGCACTAAATACTGATTGCACCCTCCTTACTGTTATTCCTATGCCGGCGGCCAACGAAACCTTTCCTGCTCCCGCAGGTCCCGACCCTGATAGTTGTGCTTACATCTTATACACTTCAGGCAGCACCGGCAAGCCAAAAGGCATTCCTATTTCCCATCGCAATATTTGTCACCTTGTTCGGGCTGAACAAACGGTGTTAGATATAAGAGCCGATGATCGGGTGTACCAGGGATTTTCAGTTTCATTTGATATGTGGTGCGAGGAGACATGGATTAGCTATTTTGCTGGTGCAACCTTATGGGTGGCAGATAACACAACGTCTAAAGCAATTGACGAATTAAGCCGCGTTTTAAATGTACAAAAAATTACTGTTTTCCATGCTGTACCAAGCTTATTGGCGGTGATGGATGAAGACGTGCCTTTGCTGCGAATTGTAAATGCAGGAGGAGAGGCCTGCACGCTACAGGTAGTAAACAAATGGCATAAACCTGGTAGAAAATTTTACAATAGTTATGGCCCGACAGAGACTACTGTCACTGCCACAATGATACAATTGCAACCGGGCGACCCCATTACCATTGGTGACCCCTTGCCTAACTATAATTTAGCTGTCATTGACGCGCACTTCAATGTGCTTCCAAGAGGTGAACGCGGAGAATTGGTTATTTCCGGGCCTGGTGTTTCAAAAGGTTATGTACATCTTCCGGAACTAACAGAAAAAAAGTTTGTCAACAAACCTGCTACTCTGTTAAATATGCCGGGCGACCGGATTTACCTCACAGGTGACGCGGCGGTCATTACACAAGACGGCAGCATTGACTTTCAGGGAAGGTTAGACGACCAGGTAAAGCTAAGAGGCTACCGCATTGAACTGGGTGAAATTGAAAGCAAGCTAAGTGAACAACCGAATGTATCGGCGGCAGCGGCTGCAATAAAAAAAGACAGTGCAGGCAATGATCATCTTGTTGGCTACATCATTCCGACAGACGAAGTATGCCTTGATGAAAACGGGCTACGCGCAGCACTTTCAAAAGTACTCCCCTCTTACATGGTTCCTGTTGCTATTGTTTCGCTGCCAGCAATGCCGCGAATGCCCAGCGGAAAAATTAACCGGAAAGAATTACCCATACCCCTATCGCTGCAGGAGTTGGAAGAAGACAACCCCGGCGACACCGTAAATCTGAATGCGCCACTTGCAGACAGGGTCGTTGCGCTTTTACGCAAGACCTTTCCCGGTAAGGCCATTGATTTGTCGCAGGATTTTTTTACTGATCTGGGTGGACATTCTTTAATTGCCGCAGGCTTTATCTCCCGGTTAAGAAGAGAAGGTGGAGTACCGTACGCATCCCTCAAAGATGTGTACATTCATCGGCCGCTGAAAGAGCTGGTAACGGTGTGGGAAAAAACACCGCAAACCATTGACGAATCACCACGTGCTCAATTTCATGCTGTGCCACCATGGCGCTATTATGCTTGCTGGAGTGCTCAAACGCTCTCATTGTTTTTGATCTATGCGCTCTTTACCGTCGAGGTATTTACACCTTATTTAAGTTATTATTATTTAAGTGAAGAAACAGGAAACCCGCTGATAGGCGTGCTTGCGGCCATTGTATTTTATTGCCTCATTCCACCTGTTTTTACGGGTCTCATTGTTGCCGCCAAATGGTTGATTATAGGAAAAATGAAAGAAGGGGACTACCCATTGTGGGGGAGTTACTATTTCAGGTGGTGGCTGGTGAAAACAATGCAACGGCTGGTGCCTGCACAGTTTCTCAGCGGCACGCCTTTGTACCCGCATTACCTGAGAATGTTTGGAGTAAAAGTTTCTTCCGATGCGCAACTGAGTAACATTTCAATAGGTGCCGAAGACCTGATAACCATCGGCAGCGATGCGAGCCTCAGTTCGCAGGTAGTGCTGGACAATGCTTTTGTAGAAGACGGATTGCTTAAACTACGCTCTATTGCCATAGGGCCGCATAGCTACATAGGCAGCAGTGCAGTAGTTGCAGGCAATACCAGTATTGACAATTATGGTGAGTTACAAGACCTGAGTTATCTGCCACCCGGCGGTAAGATTAAGGAAGGTGAAATATGGAGTGGCAGCCCCGCACAGTTGAAAGAAAAAAAACAAGTAGAAGATCTGCCTGTACCGATGGTTGTAACGTCAACTAAAAAACTGTTCTACACAACGGTCTTTTTCTTCACTCTATTTATTTTTCCATTGTTTGTGTTGATCCCTTTGTTTCCGATCATTTTTGCGATACATTATCTCGACGATGCGTCTGCTGCCTATGATTTTACCTATATACTGTCCGTTCCTGCGCTTGCTACTTTATACATGTTCTTATTTGGTTTTGAGACTGTACTTTTTACGCGGCTTTTAAACGCCGGAATTAAAACAGGAACCTATTCCATTTATAGTTGGAGGTATGTGCGTAAATGGTTGAGTGACCAGATCTTATCTGTCAGCCTGGTAGTCATGCACCCGATTTATGCCACCGTCTATGTTACCCGCTTCTTCCGTCTACTAGGTGCACGTGTGGGCCGAAATACTGAGATATCTACAGCAAGCAGCGTTACGCATCCGTTGCTCGAAATTGGAGACGATGCCTTTGTTGCCGATGCTGTTACCCTTGGCGAGGCAGACGTACGGGCACAACAACTCATACTTGGTAAGACCATTATCAATCACAATAGCTTTATTGGCAATAGTGCACTGATACCGCAGGGTTACAACCTTCCTTCAAACATGCTGATCGGTGTTTTATCTACGCCTCCTGATGCTACGCAACTGGCCGCATCTGCCGCGAAGGATTGGTTTGGCTCTCCTGGCATTCCTATGCCCCAGCGACAGCAAAGCAATCCTTTTGCAAACACCCTTACTACCAATCCTCCTTTTGCAAGAAGACTTGCACGCAGCATTATAGAGTTCATCAGAATCATTCTTCCCGAAACTGCCATCATCGTTTTCAGCATTCTTTTTATCGCCTTTGCGCACGATCTTATTGTGGAAGAGTCCACCCTTAAAATAATAGCGTTTTTGCCATTGTATTACCTCGCTTTTATAGGCATACCTGCACTGCTGCTAACAGTAGTTTTAAAATGGGTTTTTGCAGGAAAATACAAAGCACTACAAAAACCTATGTGGACCAGAAAAGTATGGCTGAGTGAAGCTATTACAACTACTTACGAAGCGTTGGCGATCCCTTTTCTTCTTGACTTTTTGCGAGGCACTCCATGGCTACCTCTGTGCCTGAGACTTTTTGGAACCAAGACGGGCAAACGGGTATACATGAATACAACGGATATTACTGAATTTGATATGGTAAACATCGGAACAGATGCCGCTTTGAATGAAGACAGCGGACCACAGACGCACCTGTTTGAAGACCGGGTAATGAAAGTAGGTGGTATTAAGATCGGAGAACGTACGAGTATCGGCGCACGAAGTATTATCTTATACGACACTACCATCGGCAACGATGTAAAGATTGATGCGTTGTCATTAATAATGAAAGGGGAAGTATTATCACCCAATACAAGCTGGATAGGTAGCCCTGTAAAACCTGCTTAATAATTTGCAGATGACATCTATAGAAATTAAAGAAGTAACGATCAAAGAGCAGGCACTAACAATTGACCTTTTAATGAGCGGCCTGCAACAGTCAGAACAGGAATATTTCGAAAAATCTGCTCCATGGAGCGAAATTAAAAGAGAATATCTACAGCATTTAATCTCAATGCAGGAAACCTGTGACGGGACATGTCTTGTAGCTTATAACGGTGCCATTGCTATTGGGTTTATTTTTGGCTATATCGAGGAGCCCGACGAGAGCCGGATCGAGATCTATACCGGCAAAGAGCTGTATGTATCTGACGGATATGTGCAACCTGAATACAGGAAACAAGGCATTTACAAAAAGATGAACCAACTGTTGGAACAGAAATATATTGATAGAGGAGTAAGGCGCATCACACGGTTTACATTGGCAAACAATGAACCAATGAAAAGCTTATTAACTCAATCAGGGTATAAGGCTACAAGAATTTTATTTGAAAAATGGTTGTGAAGTTTTTGCAAGAAGTTGGTTCCCGCGCGCATGCGAGTGTGTTTGCTTTTCTTTTGTGTTGAAACAAAAGAAACAAAAATTCAAGACTG
>JALYZZ010000679.1 GCA_030948675.1 Bacteroidota bacterium
CGTTATATCAGGTATAGCGCCTTCTAATCCATACCCTGGAGCAATGAAAATAGTATGGTCATCTTTAGCAACTAAAAGAACTACACCATTATTGGTTTTCTTATTACCTACACCCCATGCTCTCCCCAACTTGGTAGCATAATCAACTGGCGCATAGTCGTTGAGCGTAGGTACTATTACTATTACGACCTGGTTACTGGTGCTATCATCATAGGCAACCAATTTCTGCTCAAGCGTATATTGCTGGTCTTGTGTTAAGGTATGGGTATAATCATTTACCAACCTTGGAGGGGAAGGCCGCTCCGGAATATTTTGTGAAAGCGCAAAAAAAGCCTGAACAAAAAAGAGTACTGTAAAGAAAAAATGCTTCATGTAGTATATAAGAAAAAATGATCCCGCAGGTTGCGGGATCATTTTAGTTTCCAAAAATTATTTCATCGGGCAATTCATTTTTATCATCGCTTTCATAAGGGAATTTGTTTTGCAGTGCATTACCAATATTATTAATCACCCGGCAAATTCCGTCGGTGTGATTGTCTTTGCTAAAAGCAGTGATCATCTTCCTTACCTCATCGTTCCAGTACTGCTCGCCAAGCTTCTGATAAATTCCTTCATCTGCAAATAGCGCAAGTTGCCTGTCATCCATCGCTATGTAAAAAAGTACTGCGTTCCGATCTTTTGTTTGATCCATCTTTAGGTTAAAGAAAATTTCCTTTGCCCTGTCTACAGCATCTACATAGTTGCACTTGCTTTCCACAAACACCCTTACTTCACCACTAGTATTTTTTTCAGCTTTCTGTATGGCTTCCACCATCAACTGCTGTTGCTCGGGCGTGAAGAATTCTCTTTTTTTAGATGAAAACAATGGCACTTGCTGACGTATTATAGGTTTAGAATTTTACTTGAGGAGCCCTTTCGGCACCAGCATCTGCAGTGAAACCCTGTCTTTGTTTAAAGCCCATCATCCCAGCAAATATGTTTGTTGGAAACGAACGAACCTTAGTATTGTACGTTTGTACAGCATCATTGAAGTCGTTTCGTGATGTTTTTATTCTATTTTCTGTCCCCTCCAACTGCGCCTGCAAACCGCGAAACGCATCATTGGCACGCAAATTCGGATAGGCTTCAGAAACCGCAAGTAATCGACCTAAAGCCTGAGACAACTGCCCTTGCGCTGCCTGAAACTGTTGTACTTTTTCAGGAGTAAGATCGGCAGGGTCTATTTTAATCTGCGTTGCTGAAGCTCTGGCTTGTATTACATTAGTTAATGTTGTTTGCTCAAAGTTAGCCTCTCCCTTTACAGTACTGACCAGGTTAGGTATAAGATCTGCACGACGTTGATAATCGCTCTGCACTTTGTTCCATGAATTTTTAACCGTCTCGTCTTGTTGAACCAGGCTATTATAGCTGCCACAACCACAGCCACCTAGAATTAAGATCGCTGCGAGAATAATTATAAGTGTAAGATTTTTTGTCATTGTTTAATTGGTTTTTACAATTGTGCTTCAAGTTATTAATTTACAACCCGTCAACCTATTGCAAAATATCTGCCACCTGCAAAGTATGACGTTGTGTCTTATTGCTTAATAGCTGCTATTCCCGGTAATTCTTTTCCTTCAAAGTATTCAAGCATTGCTCCACCACCTGTACTTACATAACTTACCTTGGCTGCAAGTCCGAATTGATTGACGGCTGCAACGCTATCACCTCCGCCAACTAAAGAGAAGGCGCCTTTTGACGTAGCCTCCACTATGTAATCGGCAACCGCTTTAGTACCCTGCCTGAATTTCTCCATTTCAAAAACGCCCATAGGTCCATTCCACAAAATGGTTTTGCTTGCCAATATTACTTCACCAAAATCCTCGATCGCCTGTGTCCCTATATCAAGCCCCATCCATCCTTTTTCTATATGTTCGTTGCTGACCATTTGCGTGTTTGCATTTGCATCAAACTTATCTGCCACTACGCTGTCCTTAGGTAAATGAAAAGCCACTCCTTTTGCTTTGGCTTTTGCCAGCAGATCTTTGGCCAGGTCAAGCTTGTCTTCTTCGCAAAGACTGCTGCCTATTTCTTTACCCTGGGCTTTTAAAAATGTATAAGCCATGCCGCCGCCAATAATGATGTTATTTGCCCTTTCAAGTAAATTTTCGATAATTAGAATTTTGTCGCTCACTTTTGCTCCGCCTAAGATTGCTGTAAAAGGTCGCTCGCTTTTGTGAAGAACTTTTTCAGCACTTTCAACCTCATTTTCCATTAATAAACCAAACATCTTTTTATCGCCCGGAAAAAATTTAGCGATAATTG
>JALYZZ010000696.1 GCA_030948675.1 Bacteroidota bacterium
ACATGGTACTGGGTTTAAGCAAAATTCAGAAATAAATATTTGCCTGAAAGCCAGTAACAATCTGCTTCGGTTTGTAGTAAAAAACTATTACGATTGTTCGGTGCAACAGGTAAAAGATAAAACTTCCGGAATAGGCTTGCAGAATGTCAAAAGAAGACTCGATCTGTTATACAAAGATGACCATACATTGTGCATTGAAAACAAAGACAACTATTTTACAATAAACCTGCAATTAAACCTGCACTAATGCTTAGGTGTATCGCTATAGATGATGAAGATTTGGCACTTGAACTAATGGAAGATTATATTTCAAAGGTTCCTTATCTGCAATTGATTGCTACGTGCGATGATCCTATGGACGCTATTGCCCTTATACAAGAACAACAAATTGACCTTGTATTTCTCGATATTCAAATGCCGGGTTTAAACGGTCTTCAACTCATTCAAACACTCTCAAAAAACCCCATGTGCATTTTGGTTACTGCGTACTCTCAGTATGCCCTGGAGGGCTTTAATCTTAACGTTGTTGACTACCTGGTAAAACCTGTTCCGTTTGACCGCTTTTTAAAAGCTTGTAACAAGGCGAGAGAATTGCACCAGCTAAAACATAAGGCGACAGAAGTAGTGAGGGAAGATGAGCCCGATTACTTTTTTATTAACGCAGATTATAGCCACGTTAAAATTACGTATGGTGATATACTTTGGGTAGAGGGCTTAAAAGATTATATCAAGATACATTTGGATAATAGCGCCAAACCGATTGTAGCACGCATCAGCATGAAAAGTATAGAAGAAATGTTGCCAACGTCGAAGTTTTTGCGAATTCAAAAATCATATATCGTGTCAAAAGCGCACATCACTGCAGTAAAAAAAAACAGTGTCTTCATTGGTTCTACCGAACTTTCCATTGGTGAAAACTATAAGGAATTTGTGATGGCATTTTTAGGTAAGAAGGAGTAGAATTAGGGCTGGCAGAAAGCGCAGAATTCGAGGAAAGAAAAAATCTTGTTTAGTGCTTTTCCCTGTATTCTGCGCTACATTCCGGAGAGGTTATAAAAGGTCACACAAAGGTTTGCCACGGAGTCAAATTGTTCTTGCCAGGAACATTTACACGCTAAGTATTATTTGCCCCAACCCGGTCACTTGTACCAGCGAAAAGTAAAACAATATTTCTGCGTCTTCCGTGCTTTCTGCAAGACAGAGCAATTAACATCTTCTTTCTGCTTCTGTCAGCACTTCCATTTATCTTTGACCATCTCGCTGCGCATGAAAACAATCGACTGGTACATACTTAAAAACTTATTAATCACCTTTTTCTACTCGTTATTTCTCTTTGCATTTATAAGTGTAGTAATAGATATTAGCGAAAAAACAGATGACTTTGTTCGATCCGGATTAACCACTGTTGACATCATCCGGAAGTATTACCTGGGTTTTGTACCGCATATTTTAGCGTTGCTATTTCCGCTTTTTGTATTTCTTTCTACTATATTCTTTACCAGTAAGATGGCCGGCAGAAGCGAAATTATTGCCATATTAGCCAGTGGTACCAGCTTCAATCGTTTTTTAAGACCATTTTTTTTTAGCGGAGTTGTTCTTGCAACTATTCTCTGGCTTGGCAACCGCTATGTGATACCAAAAGCCAATGGCATAAGGGTTAGTTTCCAGGAAAACTATATTGATCGAAACTCTAGTTACAATCCTTTAGTCGCTAATCGAAGCAGCATATATCTGCAAATAGACCCTGCCAGCTACGCAGGTATTAATTACGATACTACCTCAAAAACGGGTACTAATTTTTTTGTGCAGCATATAAACGGTAATAAGGTTGATTACAATTTAAGAGCAGAAAGCATTCGTTGGGATTCTGCAGCTAAGAAATGGAAACTTGAAAGTGTGATCGAACGCAAGATTAATGGGTTAAAGGAAGATGTTACGATGACGCCAACAATGTACAAAGACTATACTTTTAAGCCCTTCGATTTAAAGCGCGACGAGTACACAAAAGACAAGTTAACCACCCCGGAGTTAGACCGGTTTATACAGTTTGAGCAAATGCGCGGGGTAGAGGGATTGAATGCCCTGTTAGTTGAGCGCAACAGAAGAGACGCAACCCCTGCGTCGGTCATACTATTGACTCTTATGGCGGGTGTTATCGCCAGCCGAAGAGCGCGCGGTGGAAGTGGTGTTCACATGGCTATTGGTTTTATTGCTGGTGCATCCTATATATTAACTGATCGTTTTTCAACTATATTTTCTACCAAGGGCAACTTGCACCCGGCTCTCGCCGCCTGGATGCCCAATATTATTTTTGCTTTTGTCGCTATGTTGTTCTACAGAAAAGCGCCGAAATAGTTACCGGTTTGCCCTTTGCATTCCTACAATACTTTTGCTGAAGTACACAATTGTTTTACCTTTATCTATCTCTTTGAATATTCGGCTTTTATAAACACAGGCATTACATTTTTCTTACTTTTTAAAATAAAAATTGTCTTGTTATGGGAATTATTAAGGATAGGTTTAAGGCAAAGGCTGACGAAGCTAATGTAGAAGTTAAGGCACTATTAAAAGAACATGGAAATAAAAAAATAGGTGAAGTTAGCCTTGCCCAAATATACCAGGGAATGCGCGGGATAACTGGTCTTGTTACTGAAACCAGCTTATTAGATCCGCAAGAAGGCATTCGATTTCGTGGTTATACCATCCCTGAGTTACAAGACAAATTGCCTAAAGCCGAAGGTGGAAGTGAGCCGCTGCCGGAAGGATTGTTTTACCTGATGTTAATAGGAGAGTTGCCAACCGCAGGCGATGTAAATGAAATTACAGACATCTTACAGCGTCGCAGCCATGTTCCTAACCACGTTTTTGCTACAATTGATGCCTTGCCTTTGTCGACCCATCCCATGACAATGTTCGTTGTAGGAATTATGGCTTTGCAAACAGAGAGTTGCTTTGCCAAGCAGTATGCAAAAGGAATGAATAAGAAAGATTATTGGAGTGCGACTTTTGATGACTCTATGGATCTTATTGCCCGTCTTCCGCGGATTGCTGCATATATATATCGCCGAAAATATAAAAACAACGAACATATTCATCCCGATGGATTGCTCGATTGGAGCAGCAACCTGGCGCACATGATGGGCTATGATGATGAAAGCTTCCACGAGTTGATGCGCTTATACATGACCATTCATGCAGACCACGAAGGCGGCAATGTAAGTGCGCATACTACTCATCTTGTCGGCTCCGCTCTTGGGGATGCATATCAAAGCTTTGCCGCTGGTATGAACGGATTAGCGGGTCCGTTGCATGGCCTTGCCAATCAGGAAGTAATCAAATGGATTTTTGAAATGCGCAACGAACTTGGAAGCGACAGCCCGTCAAAAGAGCAAATAGTCGAGTATGTTCAAAAGACACTATCAGCAGGTAAAGTGGTACCTGGATACGGTCATGCAGTACTTCGCAAAACAGATCCGAGATTTACTGCACAAATGGAATTTGGTAAGAAACACATGGCCGATGATCCTTTGGTTCAAACTGTGTGGAACATATACGAGGCAGTGCCGCCAATACTTCAGTCTTTAGGAAAAATCAAAAACCCCTGGCCAAATGTAGATGCGCATAGCGGTGCGCTGTTGGTGCATTATGGTCTTGTTGAATATGAGTTTTATACAGTTTTATTTGGGGTAAGCCGTGCTTTAGGTGTGCTTGCCAGTCTTTGCTGGGACAGGGCGCTGGGCTTTGCGCTTGAAAGACCAAAAAGCGTAACGACTGAATTGGTAAAAGAGTGGATAGCTGGCAACGGCGAAGTGTGGGAGTAAGAAATGTAACTGACCAACATTATTTTCTAATAAAACTGGCCTTCCAATTTTTTCAATTGAAAGGCTATTTTTATTAGTAGCAGAGTAGAAACCGCGTATTTTAAATAATAGAGGCGAAAGAATCGGTAGGTAACTATCATCATTGTTGTTTGTCCAATTGTGGCTTCGCTATTGCCTTCTAATTTATATTGAGATACAATCAATGTTATGCGTTATCTAAAAATTGCTTTTTTAGCCAGTTCTATATTAATCTTCTTTCAAAACTGCAGTAAAGAAGTAGCTACTCCTGCCCCGGTAGGTGAGATATGGACAAAAGAAAAAGCAAACGATTGGTATAAACCGCTAAAATGGTTGGTAGGTGCTGATTATATTCCCGCTACGGCTATCAATGAACTGGAAATGTGGCAGGCAAATACATTTGATACCACCACTATTGAAAAGGAGTTTTTGCTTGCGGAGAACCTTGGTATGAACACTATGCGCGTATTTTTGCACGACCAGCTTTATCAACAAGACTCCATTGGCTTTTACAGTCGTATAAATACTTTTTTAAAAATCGCTGCCCGTCATGGTATAAGACCCATGTTTGTACTCTTTGATTCATGTTGGGATCCATTTCCTTCTTTGGGTAAACAGCGCGATCCAAAACCCTTTGTTCATAATTCTGGCTGGGTACAAAGCCCGGGACAGTTGGCTTTAAAAGACTCTTCGCAATACTTGAGGCTTGAACGATATGTAAAAGGGGTTGTCGGTAATTTCAATAGTGACAGTAGAATTTTAGCCTGGGACATTTGGAACGAACCGGATAACATGACCGGTTCTTCTTACCAAAATATAGAATTACCAAATAAAATAGACTATGTGCTGCCCTTGTTAAAAAAGTCATTTGATTGGGCAAGATCAGTTAATCCCACACAGCCACTGACTTCTGCGGTATGGATTGGGGATTGGTCGTCGGACGCAGCTATGAGACCGATTGAAATATTGCAGGTTGACCGGTCTGATGTTGTTACTTTTCATAATTATGGCAACCCGCGCGACCTGGAAAAAAGAATTCTGGACTTGCAACGTTTCGGCAGGCCAGTCATTTGTACTGAGTAT
>JALYZZ010000706.1 GCA_030948675.1 Bacteroidota bacterium
TCATGGGTGCAGTTTCAAATACACACTGGCCGCACCCACCAGATACGTGTACATTCTAAATATATTGGCAATACTGTCGTGTGCGACGAACTGTATGGCGACGGCCTGCCTGTATTGTTATCTTCCATCAAAAGAAAGTTTAAGCTGAGCAAAAATGAGTTGGAGGAAAGGCCACTGCTTAACCGCCTCGCTCTGCATTCGTCGGAATTAAAATTTACAGATGCAGAAGGCACGAGACACGAATTGGAAGCCCCTTTGTCAAAAGATTTAAAAGCACTGCTACAACAATTGAGAAAAAATGTCAGAACTACGCTGTAGAGCGATTTCACGCTTTACGTAAAAGTAAAATGGATTGTAAGGTTTCTATTTCCTTACAATCCATTTTAATAAATAATCGCAATTCTATTTATTTGGTTGCGGGGTATATCTTAAATAAGGTTTAATAACATTTACTCCCTTAGGAAATTTTTTGATTGCGTCTTCTGTGCTTACCGCAGGCACTACAATTACATCCTGGCCTTCTACCCAATTAGCAGGTGTAGCCACGCTATAGTTGGCAGTCAGTTGCAGACTATCGATTACACGCAACACTTCAAAGAAGTTGCGTCCGGTGCTTGCGGGGTAAGTGATGTATAATTTCAATTTTTTATCCGGCCCGATAATATAGAGCGAACGAACTGTTGCAGTCATAGACGCATTCGGATGAATCATATCGTACAATTGCGCCACCTTTCTGTCTTCGTCTGCTATAATTGGAAAATCAACAGTTACATTTTGTGTCTCATTAATGTCGTTCACCCAGCCAAGATGCTTATCAATAGGGTCAACACTTAATGCCATTACTTTTACGTTACGTTTGGCAAATTCTTCCTTTAAAGCGGCTGTTCTGCCTAGTTCTGTAGTGCATACAGGAGTGTAATCAGCAGGATGAGAAAATAAAACACCCCAACTATCACCAAGGTATTCATAAAAGTCTATCTTACCAATGGTGGTTTCAGCTTGAAAATTTGGAACTTCATCTCCTAAGTGTAAACTCATAAAAATATATTTTTTGTTTAAAGGTGTACGAAGGTAAGTAATATCCCACTAAGTTAATAGAGTAAGCTTTCCTGATTTTATTCTTTTAACCGAAACCGCTACACTTACCTGTTACTTTAACCAAATTGTCTGCGTAAATGCGCCATTGACAGCCGCATCCCAAACCTCAGCCCGTACCCATTTCATTTGCTTCAAATGAAGGGGAAAAGAGAACTTTTGCCGTCCAAATGGCTTTGTATAGCTAAGATTAATTCTTTTCTTATAGACCTGCTTTCCATCGCCGTAAACTAACTGGGCAAAATTTAATGGAAAGGTCCAGCTGATTTCTAACTTTACACTAGCCTTACCGGAGGCATCTAAACTCAGCGTTTCACCTGCGCCTTTTCCATTAACTGAAAATGATGGCAATAATATTTCTCCTGTCGTTGAAAAAAAACGTCCCTTTTTCATTGCATCTAGTATAGGTTGCCAACCCGTTGCATAGTCCGGCAATTTATCGATCTTTAAATAGTTGACATTTAAATGTGCATACAATTCGTTTTCCGGCTCTATGGAGAATAAATCGGCCTCAGCAATTACATGTTTTTTCAGTCCCCAATTATTCATGTCGTCCATCAAATCAAAAACCCGTCTACTTAGGGTAGGCGTTGATAGGTCTGCCGGAATCGCTTTCCATGCAGCTCCCATAAACCGGTCCGATTTATAAAATGTTTCTTCTTTATACTTATCCGGAAACCCTGTAGAGCCTTTTGTTCGTGCATGGGCGGTCCAGGCAAGTCCCTTTTCAGCCTCCAGCAATTTCAACATTTCATTTTTATCTGATATGCGGTAGACTTTACCATAAACAGGGTCCTCAGTTACAAAAGGAACGTCCTGCTTTCTCGACATAATCCAGTAAACAGGTTTCGGAAATAATTCCATCCAGTGCCCGCCAAAAAATTCATTTGGCTCTTCACCTGGCAATAATAGAAAGTCTTTATCAGAAAGCCTTTTACATTGGTCAAATAAGGCCTTCAATTCCTTCAACCGTTGTTCATCCGGTCCTTTTGGATGGGCTGTATAGTGAAACTCTCCGAGGTGAACGATATCAACACCGGTGTTTTTAAAGACAGTGACAAAGTTTGGTTTTTCCGGTACAGGCTTTCCTGCAAGCACAACACTCATGATAAATTCGTTATGAAAGTGGCTTGACATTGTTTTGTATGCGGGAAGAGAAACGTACCTGTCATTGTGCGTAAACTTTTTTACCTCCTGCAGAGCAGTACCGGCTTTGGCAGTACTTAAAAGGCAAAAGAAATTTAAACGTTGATTGGTGCCAGGCGGCGCATTAAACCAGGGAACGTATCGCCTGTCACCATACAAATCCTGCCTGATGCCAATACCGTAACCAAGGATCATTTTCCTATAATTGCTACCGGCCCAAACAAATTTAAGATTAAAAGCTTCGTCCAGGGGATAGAAATATTGATGTGGTGCAGGGAATACGGCAAGGCAGCCTTGTGCATTTTCACCAATTACTGTACGGTACTTTACCTCAAGGTTTTTGCTGGTGTCAGAAGGATTGAGCGAGGCGGTTTGAAGTAGGTTCTTAGTATCCGACCAGGCAATATTGTTCCAGCAAGGAGCTTTACTAACCAGACCTGCGTCGTATACAATAGCAGTAGAATCGATATTTGTGGCCATTACAGCAGCTACATTTAACAGAGGGCTGCCATTGTAAAAAGTAATTTCCAACGCACCTTTAAATGATGCTGATTGCATTTCTGAAATACGCACTATCGTTTGAGAACCGTTGGTAATAACAGTAGCACTGCGTTTATTGAAATCAACATTGTAAGACTGGTGCGGCTTATTGGGTACCTTATCGAAAAAAATGTTCCAACCGTTTTGAGAAACAAGGTCTCTTTTACCGACAGTTAATATAAATACAGGGTCAAGGTTTTGCGCGATCTCTTTATAAACTCCTTTATTGCTAAGTTCTATGCTTTTAAACAGCGCCTTTTCTTTTGCAAGGTCAAGTACAAGCTTTCCATGTTCGTTTTGAGTTACCGGCCATGTTACCGTTATTATATTTCCCGCTACAGTTACCCTTGCTTCGCCCCCTGGATTATACCGCGAAAAATCTACTAATTGCTGGCCTTTTGAACAGGAAGTTGAAAAGAGAAATAAAATGAAAATTATTTTGTGCATATGGCTCTGTCGTTATCGTTGTGCTTTACTCAATTGAAACGGCTTTGTCAACATTATTACATCTCGGGGTGCTGCTCATAAATTGTCCATTGCTGCAGTTTAGTGCCATCTTTTTTTGCAAGAATAGTTTGTGAGTTTATAGTGCCTTTACTATCAGACGGAGTAATGTATAAGTCTGTTCCCTTCAATCGTATCAAATAAGTATTGCTGCCCTCAGAAAGGAACTCCCACTGTTGAATTTGACTGTTCCCTTCCCTTGGCTGTTGCACTAATGCAATACCTGCCGTAACCTCTGGCTTTTGCGGTTGAAAAGTTTTATTCGTAAAAAGATTTTTCAGAGTGTAGGTATTACCTTCTACCTTAGTGAAATCCCAGGTCATACATTTCCAGTTGGTGGGAGAATAGGCAACTATCGGAGTTTCATTTTTTTTGTTTGCATCCATTACCCGAAGTAACATTCCTGTAGTTACATTCTTAATTGCAAATGTCCCTTTAATTTCCTGAGCTATTGTATCAAAGGAACAGAACAAAAGAACAACCATGATTAATAATGTGCGTGAATGCATGACGTGTACATTTTAAAAAGTTTATCACCGTTACAAGTTGCTGCTAATTAAATCCCTGCAACAGCGATTTGCGTCCCAACTATTGCACGACAGGAAATGCAGCAATCCTCAAACGCGATCCGCCCATTGGCACTAACGTTATAGTACTTTCAGGTTCAACAGTCTCAACCGGACTTTGTGGTAACACAGCAACCAAACCATATTGATCAATTTTCCATGACGGTATCTTTTTTCCCTTTGCAATTATCTCTATTGGTGCAGTAGCATTGGTAAATGGATTGTTGTTTGCAGGCCAGCTTTTTTTAACCACTTTAAAAGATTTTTCCGGATTTTGCTCGTCTACTATCAATCCGTAATTCCATTCTGAAGCAGGAAGAATTTCGAATGAAGGCCATTTCTTTGGGTCTGCTCCTTCCTGCCATTTAGAGTCTCCTATTGCAGTTTCTTTACTGTCTTTCTGTAAATAATTTTCCTGTATTTTCAAGGAGTATGTCAACGGCCCATAATCAACACTAACGCTGTTTTTATTCTTTTCCCATTTACGAATTTTTAATTGCATAGGTAATTGCAGCAAAATCTTATCTCCGTTTTTCCATGTGTTGCTCAGCTTAACATAACCCTCTGCACCTGGATTTAGAGAAACGGACTTCCCATTTATTTTAACAGAGGGCTTTTTACACCATGACGGTATGCGCAGGTATAGCGGGAATGCTACTGCCTGAAACGTATTGACCGTAAAAGCTATCTGATCGTCAAAAGGGTATTTAGTGGTCTGAACTATTTTAACCTGTGTACCATTGCCCACTTTAGCATACACTTCATTCTCAAAATATAATTGAGCAGCCAAGCCATTATCAGGGGTAGCCATCCAGCTATTTTCGTTATAGTAAACCCAACCCGCGGCATGATTGTGCTGACAACACCGGCTGCTGAAAGGATTCATCATCAAAAAAGGTCCATTATTAGCTATACCTGGCGCATGGTTTTTACTGTCACTAATAGCCATATTAGGCGCAGTAAGGTATCGAAGCGCTTTATAATCAGAAGTAAAAGCGGCAGAAAAAGTATTGAAGGCCACATCTTCTGCATTATCGGCCCAAAGAGGATCGCCTGTAATGCTAAGCAACATGTTATCAGAGGTCATCTGCTCAACCATGCCGCAAGTTTCAATAGCCTGGCGTGGATCGTCGTATCCTTTCCGTGCATTTTCATCAGCGCCAAACATACCGCCCGGAACTTGCCCATAGAGATCCCTCACTAGTCTGAAATCGTTGTATGTAGCATTTAAATCAGCTTCATTCTTGCTTTGCTGATAGTACTGCGCGGGTTCACGAAAACATTGTGCGATGTTCACATTATGCCAATTGGGAAGGTTGTACTTCTGACGCCAGTTAGCAGTATTTTTATCTATCTTGGTCGCCAGGTCAAGAAGCAACTTTTCACCGGTAATATTGTACAGCCAATAAACACTTG
>JALYZZ010000050.1 GCA_030948675.1 Bacteroidota bacterium
ATAGACCCACATGTGCATCTTGAAATGCCCTTCATGGGCACCTTTAGCAGTGATAGTTACGAAACCGGTACACGAGCCGCGCTCTATGGCGGAACTACGACAGTTATAGACTTCATTTTACAAAAGCAAGGCAGTTCACTAAGAGCAGGGTTCGATGAATGGAGCGGAAGAGCAACAGGCAATGCTGTTGGTGACTATAGTTTTCACATGGCTGTTACAGATTTTAATGATAGCACTAAGGGCGAGATAAAAGAAATGGTTGAAGAAGGTATAACCTCCTTTAAAACCTTTATGGCCTACAAAGGTGCGTTGATGATTGATGACCGGCAGATGATTGGCTTAATGGAAGAAGTAAAGCAACAAGGAGGAATGGTAACAGTTCATGCGACCAACGGTGACATGATTGATTACCTTGTTCAAAAGTACAGAGCCGAAGGAAAGCTGTCACCATTATATCATTACTTATCTCAACCAGAAGTAACCGAAGCCGAAGCATCAGAACGTTTCGCTGATATGTCCAACTATACTGAATGCCCTGGTTATATCGTTCACCTTACTTGTGAAGGTGCGTTGAATGCAGTACGCAATGCAACAAGAAGAAACCAAAAAGTCTTTGTTGAAACATGTATTCAATACTTAACTATTGATGCTTCATTGTATGAGAGAGAAGACGGAGCTAAATGGGTAATGTCTCCTCCCCTTCGTGAAAAGAAAGACCAGGCAACACTGTGGGCTGGAATAAATCAGGGACTGGTTCAGGTGGTTGGTACGGACCATTGTCCCTTTAAATGGGAACAGAAACTGATGGGTAAAGATGATTTTTCAAAAATACCCAATGGTCATCCAGCGATAGAACATAGAATGGAATTACTATTTAGTGAAGGTGTTGAAAAAGGAAAAATTAGTTTAAATAAATACGTTGAAGTAACAAGTACGAACGCGGCAAAAATATTTGGTATGTTTCCAAACAAGGGAACGATAGCGGTTGATTCGGAGGCAGACATTGTAATCTTCGATCCCAATGCTAAACATACAATTTCCGTTGATACTCATCATATGAATACTGATTATTCCGCCTACGAAGGATGGGAAGTAACGGGGAAGGTGAAGGCTGTTCTGTTACGGGGTAAAATTGCTATTAATGATAATAAATGTTTATTGGATAAAGGATATGGGCAGTTTGTAAAAAGAAGAA
This sequence comes from Bacteroidota bacterium, assembly GCA_030948675.1. Taxonomy (GTDB): domain Bacteria; phylum Bacteroidota; class Bacteroidia; order Chitinophagales; family Chitinophagaceae; genus Segetibacter. The sequence goes on from JALYZZ010000050.1 coordinate 1,196, forward strand.
AAGTATCCCAAAATATTTAAAAGTATTTTTTGTGGGTGCTGAAGATCATGTGAAATTATTTTTTGTTGTTAGAAGCTAATGCTGATAATAGCCGAAATAGAAGTCACTTCACAAATAGAGAATTGAAAACTTAAACCAAAAACAATGTCGCACAAAGTTTATTGGGAAGATGCAATAACGCCTCTGATTGAAAAATACAAAGGCAGACAACATCCTCTCGAGTATAAAAGTATCTACCAGCTTCTTGTTATGGTAGTCTTATCGGCACAAGACTCTGACAAGCATATAAATTCTCTTGCACTGGAACTGTTTACGCACTTTCCAAATATGGAAGCACTGAGTAATGCAACAGCTGATACACTATTCCCTTTAGTGGGTAAGGTTAGGAATTTTGCTAATAAAGTAAAATGGCTCATTGCAATTGCTACGCAACTTAAAGCAGATGAAAACATTCCTCTAACTATGGAGGAACTGGTTGCCTTGCCAGGTATTGGAAGAAAATCTGCAAATGTTATTATGAGAGAAGCAGGAGCAGCAGCAGAAGGTGTAATGGTTGATCTGCATGTTGTGCGGGTGTCGCAAAGATTAGGAATTGCAACGAGTGCTGATCCAAAAAAAATTGAACAGCAGATAATGGACCAGATTCCCAAATCCCAATGGGGAGAATCTGGAATGGCAATTTCGTTTTTAGGCAGAGAAACGTGCCGTCCTTCACATCCTCAACATGAAGAATGTGTAATGAGTAGTGTTTGTAAATATTATAAAGAAGTACATGAGTCTTAGTTGCCGGTAACAGAAAATAAAAACAACCATAACAAATGCCACGCATAATCAAGTCAGGTCTCATACAAATGAGCTTGCCGAAAACAGAAGGTGAAGGAACCATTGATGAGATAAAAGAAGCAATGGTTCAAAAGCATATTCCTTTTATCGAAAAGGCAGGTGAGCAAGGTGTACAAATACTTTGCTTACAAGAAATTTTTAATACGCCTTACTTCTGCCCGGGACAAGATAAAGCGTGGTATGCATCAGCAGAAACTTGCCCCGGTACTACTACAGAGCTTATAGCTCAATATGCCAAGAAGTATAACATGGCTATCATTGTTCCGATCTACGAAAAGGAACAGGCTGGCTTCTTATATAACACTGCTGCAGTTATTGATGCTGACGGAACTTATCTTGGCAAGTATCGAAAAAACCATATCCCTCAGACTTCCGGATTTTGGGAAAAGTTTTTCTTTAAACCTGGTAACCTAGGTTATCCTGTTTTTGAAACGAAGTATGCAAAGGTTGGAGTATACATCTGCTACGACAGGCATTTCCCCGATGGGGCAAGAGTATTAGGATTAAATGGAGCGGAAATAGTGTATAATCCTTCAGCAACCGTTGCAGGATTAAGTCAATACTTATGGAAGCTGGAACAACCTGCGCATGCTGCGGCCAATGGTTACTTTATGGGATGCATCAACCGTGTAGGCGAAGAAAAGCCGTGGAACGTTGGAAGATTCTACGGTACCTCCTACTTTGTTGACCCTCGCGGACAAATTATTGCCGAAGCATCAGAAGATAAAGATGAATTACTGGTGGCAGAATTTGATTTGGATATGATTGAAGAGGTTAGAAATACCTGGCAGTTCTTTAGAGACCGACGGCCGGAGACTTATGAAAAGATTGTGGAGTTATGAGTTTTTTTTAAAGTTATGAGTTATGAGTTTTTTTAAAGTTATGAGTTATGAGTTTTTTTTAAAGTTATGAGTTTAGAGTTATGAATTATGAGTGAAGGAAAAGGAACACAAAGTATTATAGCAGGTAAAGCTTACGCTTTTGCCTTGGACATCATTAAAATTTATAAGCAACTAACTACAGAAACAAAAGAGTATGTACTTTCTAAACAATTACTAAGAGCAGGAACTTCAATTGGAGCAAATGTTAATGAAGCTGTATCAAGTGAATCTAAAAGAGATTTTGTTCATAAATTAGGTATAGCATTAAAGGAAGCTCGAGAAACAAATTATTGGTTAAGTCTATTAAACGACAGAAGTTATATAACTCATAATAGTTTCACTGACCTAAATAATAACTGTGCAGAAATAATTAGAATTTTATCCAGCATTATCTTAACAACTAAAGAAAGATACTTTAAATCAAAGAGTTCAGAGTTATGATCAACACTCATAACTCATAATTCATAACTCTAAACTATGATTACTAATAATCGTTTAAGCGCCGAACAATACACCCTCAACTTCGCCGACATTCATCCGCCTTTTGAAACTTATGACGCGGCTTTGGTGGAAGCAAACCGTTGCCTGTTCTGCTACGACGCACCTTGCATGAAGTCATGCCCGACAAGCATCAACATACCAAAGTTTATCAAGCAGATTACTACCGAAAATATCAAAGGTTCTGCAAAAACAATTCTATCATCTAACGTCTTTGGCGCGGGCTGCGGCAAAGTTTGTCCTGTGGAAAAATTATGCGAAGGAGCATGTGTCTATAACTTCTTAGAAGAACCTCCTATACCTATTGCCAAACTTCAACGTTATTCTACGGAGAAAGCTATTGAAGATAAATGGAAACTGTTTGAACGCAAACCATCAAACGGCAAAAAAGTAGCAATTGTCGGTGCAGGTCCGGCAGGACTTTCTTGTGCGCACTCATTAAGTCGTGAAGGTGTTGATGTAACAGTTTATGAAAAAGAAAGCAAAGGCGGCGGATTAATGACTTACGGCATAGCAGCATATAAAGTAACACCCGAGTTCTGTGAAGATGAAGTCGAATACATTTTATCAATAGGCGGTATTGAAGTAAAGTACAATCATGAGTTAGGTAAAGACATAACACTCGAAGAGCTCACCCAACAATACGATGCCGTTTACTTTGGTATTGGCGTCGGACTAACACGAAACTTAGGCATAAAAGGCGAAGAACTGAAAGGTGTTGTTGATGCCATTGATTTCATCTATCACTTAAGAGATAAAGGTTACAGTCATGTTCCTGTTGGTGATAAGGTGGCTGTTATTGGTTTGGGCATGACAGCAATTGATGCTGCTACACAGGCAAAACGATTAGGTGCATCAGAAGTAACAATACTTTATCGCCGATCCCATGCTGAAATGCCCTGTACACAGCATGAAATGGATATCGCTTTATTGGATGGTTGTAAAATAAAATGGCTTTCAGCACCTAAAAAAATACAGGGACACAAAGGCAAAGTAAAAAGCCTTGAATGTACGGTTATGGAACTTGGAGAACAAGATACTTCAGGCCGCCCCTCTCCTGTCGAAACAAAGGAAATTTTCACATTAGATGTAGACATGGTAATTAAAGCAACTGGTCAAATACCGTTTATCAAGCTGGTAGAAAAAAGTGGGCTTGAAAATAAATCTGGAAAGCTTGTTATCAAAAAAGATGGAAGAACCAATGTTGTTAAAGTCTTTGCTGGTGGCGACGCAGTAAATGGAGGTAAAGAGGTGGTTGATGCTGTTCAAGCCGGCAAAGATGGAGCGAAAGGGATATTGGAGTTTTTAGGAGTTATTGATGCTGTTGTTGAACCTGTTTATAAAGATGAAACGGTAGCAATAAAGGCGGTGTAATTTTTCACGCCAAGATGCAAAGAAGAAACTCAGTTATATTAAAACATAAACTTTGCGCCTTTGCTTTCTTTGCTCCTTTGCGCGAAAAAAATATCACACGCCAAGACGCAAAGAAAAGACAGCGCCAAGATGCAAAGAAGAAACTCTTTTATATCAAAACATAAACTTTGCGCCTTTGCTTTCTTTGCTCCTTTGCGCGAAAAAAATATCACACGCCAAGACGCAAAGAAAAGACAGCGCCAAGATGCAAAGAAAGAACTTTGCGCCTTTGCTTCCTCTGCCCCTTTGCATGAAAACAAACACGAATGACAGAAAACGAAATTGCTAAAGTAGCTGTAGACTTATGTTTCAAAATACACATTCAATACGGACCAGGATTATTTGAAAGTGTATATGAAGAAATATTCTCTTACGAACTTAACAAAACTGGAATTCCTTTTTATCGTCAACATCCAATTCCCTTAGTTCATGAAGAAATTAAGATGGATGCAGGATTTAGAGCGGATGTATTAATTGATAACAAAGTAATCGTTGAATTTAAATCAATTGAAGCATTAGCACCGGTACATTATAAACAAGTACAAACTTATTTAAAACTGACAGGGTGCAAATTAGGACTGCTTGTAAACTTCAATGTAGCATTGATAAAAGAAGGTATACACCGAATAGTAAACAATCTATGATTAGAATTTCACGCCAGGACGTAAAGAAATATAACGCCAAGTCGCCAAGAAAGAACTTTGCGCCTTTGCTTTCTTTGCCCCTTTGCGTGAAAAAAAAATCGCACGCCAGGACGCAAAGAATCATAACGCAAAGACGCCAAGAAAGAACTTTGCGCCTTTGCTTCCTTTGCCCCTTTGCGTGAAAAAAAACAAAACACATGGCTAACTTAACTACCAACTTCCTCGGCATCCACTCCCCTAACCCGTATTGGTTAGCAAGTGCACCGCCAACCGATAAAGCATACAATGTGCTAAGAGCACTCGAAGCTGGATGGGGCGGTGTGGTATGGAAAACTTTAGGAAGCCAGGTAAAAAACGTATCGTCACGTTACTCTGCAGTAGATTTTGGAGGGCAACGGGTCATGGGGTTCAACAACATCGAACTCATCAGCGACCGGCCATTAGATGTAAACCTTAAAGAAATAAGGGAAGTAGTAAAAGAGTTTCCCGACAGGGCAATGATTGTAAGCCTCATGGCCGACAACGACAAACAAAGCTGGCACGAACTGATTAAAAAAGCAGAAGACACCGGCGCACACGGACTCGAGCTCAACTTCGGCTGTCCGCACGGAATGAACGAACGGGGCATGGGCTCCGCCGTTGGACAGGACCCCGAAATTGCACGAATGGTTGTAGAATGGGTAATGGAAGTAGCAAGCATACCCGTCATTACAAAGCTAACGCCCAACGTGCATAGCGTAGTGCCAACCGGCAAAGCCTGCGTAGAAGCCGGCACCCATGCACTGTCGCTCATCAACACCATACAATCCGTTACCGGTGTCGACCTCGACACCTTCGTTCCCAACCCCAATGTTGGCGGCCAAAGCGCCTTCGGCGGCTATTGCGGGCCCGCCGTTAAACCCATCGCCCTCAAGTTCCTCACCACCATAGCCCAGAACGACGTAACCCGACAAGTGCCGATTAGCGGCATCGGCGGCATCAGCACCTGGAAAGATGCCACAGAATTCATGTTGCTAGGCGCTACCACCGTTCAAGTATGCACCGCCGCCATGAAACACGGCTTCCGCATCATCGAAGACTTTTGCGAAGGGCTTAGCAACTGGATGGATGAAAAAGGTTTTGCCACCACCGCCGATTTTATTGGTCGCAGCGTGCCCACTCTAACAAAGTGGGAAGAGCTCGACATCAACTACCACATCGTCGCCAACATAGACCAAAGCAAGTGCATCCATTGCGGCCTCTGCTACAT
>JALYZZ010000067.1 GCA_030948675.1 Bacteroidota bacterium
TGACTGCAAGCTCCGATGTTATCCTCGTTTTTGTGTCTAGGTTATAGACGACGCCAGCCGATATTAATTGCTGTCTTTTAGGTGTCACCAAATAGGTTGCCGGTTCAAAATTTCCTTGAAGCGCTCCATTTATCGGCTCTATCCACCGGTATACTTTACCGTTAGCACCATTAAAATCTGGTACATAGTTTCCTTTTCCTCTTCCCACTTCAATAAATCCTAAACTATACTTCGCACTGTCTTTGCTATTAGAGTAAACATAAATTTTCCGTCCCGCTCCTGCTACCAACGTGTCTTTCTCAGCATATAGAATTTTGGAATTAGAAAAAGAATCCACAGAGGCAGTTGGGTAAAAAGCATTTTGAATACTATCACCTATGTTGTTTAAAAATTGCCTTTGCCTTTGATCAAGTGTTTGATTGACAGGCGAGTTTTTTGCATCAGCATTACTGTAAGCAGCAATATTTATTGTCAGCTTTTTATTTATCCTTAACTCGTCAGCCCCATAAAACATTGAGTTTAAAAAGCTTCTTTCAGCATACTCAAATTCAACCTGTATGCGACTATCTTTAGTAATCATACGGCGTGGGGTAAAAGTTATTTCAGCAGTATTGTAATTGATAATGTAATCCTGATCTTCGCCTCTTTGCAACATTTGCCCATCAACAAAAACTCTTTCTGTACCTGCCAAAACGATAAAAAAAATTTCATTATTAACTCCTTTTAACCGGTACGGTCCCTGGTTTCCTTCCTGCCCCTGAAAAACATTTCTTGTAAACTTACCTTTAGCAATAGCCCCGGTTAACAAAATATTATTTGCGCTGTTTTTGCTAACTCTTGTTGTAGTACTATAAGAAACTCCCTGCAATCGTTGGTAAAAGTTCAGGAAGTAAGATGAATTCTGCCTGATATCAATATCACCCAAATTTACTTCCCATGCATTCTTTTTAAACTGAAGCCACACCCTGTCAAATTCATTCAACTGTTGGGTGGTGCCATCTGGCTGTATAGGTATATTGTTATCTGTAATAGCTGCGGCAACATGAATACTATCGCCAAGATAGCCACTGAGCTGCAGGTTAAACTGAGAATTGACGACGACGTCCTGGCTATTGCCAAAACTTAAAGCGCGTCCAAAACTTCCATTGTATTTCATGGTTCCAAAATCAAACAAGCTGCTATTGCTACCTTGCCTGTTACTTTTATTGAAAACAGTGGACTGTGCAATAAAATTGTTCATTACACTATCATAAGTAAACCTTTTTGCTACTGCATTTAAACGATAAGGAAATACCCTATAAAAAATATCAACACTGTCCATTGTTAGGTCTCTCTTCCACAGCAAGGTGGCATTTACCTCATCCAGGGAGTAAAATGACGTATCAAAACTTCTGACAAAAAAAGTATTCGGAACAATGCTGAGACTATCAATGATCATGGAAGAGGAAACACGAATCTTCTTACTTCTTAAATTAGAATATTTCATTGACTGCGATTGTACCGTTGCAGCAAGCAAAATTGCGTTGATAAAAACAGCTATATATTTTATGGGGGGCAAAGGAAAACTTGAGCGTAAAATTCAATCTATAAAAATAGCAGTGTTTTAAGTGTAAGTAAGTAAGATTATTAATTAACGCATATTGCTGCTTATGATTGTTGGCCGATTTCTATTTGCAGTACGGCTGCTTTTAAAAGCTCTTTTTCACCCTATTTTGATGAAATAAAAATATTTAAGGTGAGAACCAGCAGGGCTAATTGCTGCGCGACATATACTTTAAAAAAAAGCTTTCACTTTTTAATACTTCTATTTTTGAAAAGTAAAAATCATGAATGTCTTCAGTAATAATGCAAACACAGTCGCTATCTAATGCGCTATAATATTGCAGTCCATCTTCAAAATCTTTGACAAGGATATTTTGCAGTGTTTGTTTGACGGATGACTCCCCCGTCGTTGTGATCTTGATATGTTCACTTAACACTGATATTTTTTGTTTGGCAACTTTTGCCTTAAACTTTTTTTCTGCAAAATAAAATGCAATTGCAAGACAAACGGGCGAAGTATATACATCGTACTTATGGGTGCCGGCCAAACTTAATATGCGTGAAGTGTAGGTAAATAGAGGATATTCTTTGTTAAGGACTGATACCAGTATATTAGCATCTACAAATATTTTCATTATCTTTTTGAAGCGAAGTATTCATCTTTTAGAGACTTGTTGCTTCTTTTTTTCGTTTGATAACTAGCTTCCCCTTCGGCAACCTGGCTTACCCATTGAGAAATTGGATAATCTTCAAGAGAATGGTAACCCGAAGTAGTAACTTTCTGCAACAAAAACTCTACAAGACGAGACACACTAATATTATTAGATTCGGCATACTCTTTTGCTTTACTAATGATATTAGCATCAAAGCTCAACGTTATCTTGTTGTCCATGGCTAATTGTTTTCACAAAAATAGACTTATACTACAAAACAAAAAACTTTATACGTACATTTTTTAAAAATATTTCAATATTAAAAGAGACATCTCACAACTAAAATTTTGAAGCGTTTCTTTTATCTGTTATTGTATAGGTAACTATACCATCGGTTTTGAAC
>JALYZZ010000150.1 GCA_030948675.1 Bacteroidota bacterium
AAAAATTACTGGTTGATAAATGAAAATCAAAGTTCAACCTAATGCTATCAAAATTTATCACGGAAGTATAACGGTTGTATAACATGTTCAAATGGGGAAGTAAACAAACAGAAACAAGCGTTCCATAGATTCAAAAATTAGTTAGATATATAAATGTTATAAACGCGTGATATTTTTTGTACCCTTTGGATAGGTGTGTTTGATAGATGGGTTATTTTAAGCAAGGAATTGAATTTATTTGATGAGAAATTTGAAATAGTAATTCTAAAGGAAAAAGGAACTGCTACACTAATTGACGCCGCATTAACTAAATTCAATGATTCATTTTATAAGGCTACACATTCCAATACGTTGAATGGGCATCATGCGAGCCTTTTTGATGGGCCACGTTTTTGCAATTAGATGCCGGAGTAATCGGGAAATTTGAAGATATTGAAGTAGAATTGTTGAGAGGGGCAGTTAAAATCATTAGCGCTAAAAAAGCATGACGGGAATTTAAGTCATTGTTACTTCAAAATTTCTAAACGACCTGTCTAATAATGGTTTCTTATTGGAAAATTGAGCAGAAAAGATAAAAGAATCAAAGCTTGTTGAAATCAATAATGTTGATCATATACCAGGCATCGAGGCGCTTGATAGTATTTGGTGCTATTTGAAGAAGGTATTAAATAAAAAAGCCCATAAACACTTCATTTTACGGGCTTTTGAATGATTTTGAGTGGAACTGAGCGGACCGGACGGCAAATCCGAAAGCTTTACACAGCTTGACAATCACTTACTCATTTTTACATAAGGCATTGAAATTTATCACTTTATACGTTGTTTTTCATCTTCTGAAATCAGAACTTCACATGGCTTTACTCAACTGAAATCGAGTAAATAATAGAGTAAAACCATGCATTATGATACTACCAATTAAGCCAATTTGTAAAAAAGAGTGGGTACGCCGTGATGGTACCAGTATTATTTTTCTCCAATATTGCCGGAGTTCTGATGAAAGAGTTTTAGTAGATACTGGACTTGCTATTCCACCTGAATATTGGAATAGAAAATACAATCGAATAAGTTCTGGTATTCCTAACGTTTACGGTGAAACGAAGTTTTTGGAAGATCAACTTTCAAAAAAAATTAGAAGAGCTGAGGATTTAGTTAAATATGCTATTTCACAAAAGAACATTTCGGCTACTAAATTTCTGAAAGAAAAATTTTCTACGAGTTTTGATCCTGTTAAGTCAACTCCTGCTTTAAATATCCAACAGAATATGGATGTGTTTTTTCACATTGATGAATATATAAAAGCAAAAGAAGGGAAAGTCAAACGTTGCACTATAAACGTGATTGGTGCAATGAAAAATCACTTGAAAAGTTTCCAGGCCTACCGGAAAAAGCCAATATCCTTTGAATCCTTCGATGTTACTTTTTATGAACAATTTCTTGATTACCTTGTTTATGAAATACCGCATGCAAGAAGGACGGAAGTCATCAAAGGGCTTAAGATAAATAGCATTGGCAAAACCGTAAAACATTTAAAATCTTTTCTTAAGGATAGAATGAAAAAGAAAATCATACCGTTCGTGGATTTGAGTGATTACAAAGTGCTAGAAGAAGATGTAGATGCCGTTTACCTAAGCTGGGAAGAAATTTCTGCTATTTACCATTTGGATTTATCCCAACAACAGCATTTAGAAAAGTATAGGGATTTATTAGTTATAGGATGTTTAACCGGTTTTCGTTTTAGCGATTATTCCGATATAAAGCCGGAGGAAATAAGAGGAGGGATGCTTTATGTAAATCAGACAAAAACATTATCGACAGTAGTCGTGCCATTACGGAGTGATGTAAAAGCTATCCTGATTGATAAATATCATATGCGAATGCCGCAGGTAAGTAATCCGAATTTCAATGAGTACATCAAAGATGTGTGTAAGTTAGCTGGTATAACTGAACAAATAAAAATAACGCATAAGCGGGGTAATAAAATCATTGAAGAAATAAGACCGAAATATGCCTGGATCACTTCACATACATGCCGTCGTTCATTTTGTACCAACGAATATTTAGCAGGAACACCAACTGATTTAATTATGACAATTAGCGGACATAAAACAGAGAAAGCATTTCGTCGATATATTAAAGCGGATAAGGTCCAGAAGGCCTTTTTGATAAAAAAAATTTGGGATAGCAGACCAGGATTATAAATTAGTAGTTTTTTACTCAGTTATGGAATGTATAGGATCAGATTGCCAATATGTTTTTGACTCGGCTTCCATGATTGTCAATCTTCCCCCATGACCACCGCCGGTATCGAGATTCCATATATTCGCTGCATGCATTGGTTGATCAGTTTTCCATTGAATAGTACTTGTGTGCCCGATGAATATTTCATTGAAGGGTGTAAGTATATTAAATTTATTTTTCCTGCCGACCCGTATTTTCTCTCTGAAGGAAAGCGCTGCCATCCACAACGTCCTGTCCCAAAAGTAATTCTCCAGGCGCTGGCCTCTAAACGGTTGATGGCGGTCAAAGCCAGCATGCACGAAGCAATTATTGCTTTCATCTATATAATACAAATGCTGTTGCCTAAAAAAGTTTTGATGTGTTTCCGGAATATCGCCCGGATTTAATGCTGTTTTATATCCTTCTCCTGAACGTTGGATTAAAGTTTCTTTGCCAATGAGGCGCAAGTACGATTTGGCAGTGGCGGCTCCGCCTTGTCGCCATTGGTCAGGGTGATACCCGCTTTGCATAAATTCAAAAAACCATTCGTCATGATTTCCTTTGAGTGCCACAAGATTTTTTATGGTAAGTAATTCCTCCACACATTCATAAACCTGGTCCTGACCATCAGCAATATCGCCTAGCTGAATCAAGCGATCTGTGTCATAATCAAATGAAGATCTTTCAAGGCACTGTTTCATAGCTTTGT
>JALYZZ010000152.1 GCA_030948675.1 Bacteroidota bacterium
GATTATTTATGATTGATTATTTGATACAGTAAAGCTACCTCCATGCACTTGGTTGCAGGAGCTATTGCGATGAACTGATAAAACACTGCGACCAACATGAAAAGAGTTGTTTTTATCAAGCTTTTAATTGATTTTACAAGAAGGGTAGCACAACGGGTTATACTTTAGAGTAATGAAAAAAGTATATTTCATTGCAGGTCTTGGTGCAGACAGCAGAGCTTTTAGTTTTCTCGATCTTAGCTTTTGCAACCCACAATACATCCAGTGGGTAAGGCCTGCAGCGAACGAAACATTACCATCTTATGCTGAAAAGTTGTTTGCTAGTATACAAGATGAAGAGGCAGTCATCGTAGGGCTATCATTTGGTGGAATGCTGGCAACGGAAATTGCAAAACAACATTCGCGAACCAAAGTGATTATTATTTCCAGTTCAAAAACACATTTTGAAATTCCTGGCTACCTTAGGTTTTGGCGGCATTTTCCTATCTATAAATTACATTCCAGCAGCACGAAAAATAGTGCCGGCAGCTTTGTTTTAAGCATCTTAGGCGCAAGAGGCGCAGCACAAAAAAAGCTGCAACTGCAGATTATGAAAGACTCTGATGCAGTCTTTACCCGTTGGGCAATGCATGCTATTGTAAGCTGGAAAAATAATATTGTTCCCAAAAATTTAATTCACATACACGGTACAGCCGATAAGCTGTTGCCCTATAGATATGTGAAAGCAGACTACTCCATTGAAGGCGGCGAACATGTAATGGCAATGGATCGTGCACATGAACTATCGCTGCTATTGAAACAACTTATTTCAACTTAAAATCCTTTAGCACCTTCCACATTTCTTCAGCAACGAGCTGGTTACCATGATCGTTTAAATGCACTTTATCTGCAGTTAAAATTCCCTGTTCTTTAAATGCTGTATTGTAGGTAAGATTATAGTTTACAAAAGCTCTTCTTAAATCCACAACAGGCAATTCATACTTTATTGCCAGGCTTCTTATTACATGGCAATACATGGCAATTTCTTCATCTTCATCATTTGAAAATGTTGGGCTTTCGCCTATAACTGCCGGAGTACACACCACTACCTTTATGCTTGCGGCCAACAGTTTCTCTATTATGGCAACGTAAAAAGCTTCGAAGCTGCCAAGTTTGGTTCCTGTGAGTTTTAAAAATTTATGCCATATATCATTAGTTCCAATAAAGATTACTACAATGTCTGCACCTTTTGAAAGCACATCTTCTTGTACCCGCAAATAAAGATCATAAATCTTATCTCCGGGCACACCTGCACCAACTAGTTCATAGTCTTCTTCAATTCCTTGGTGCTGTAAAATTTGCTGTAGTAGTTTTATATACCCTCCAGACCTCATTCCCTGATCAGTAATAGAGTCGCCAAAAAACACAATTCTCTGCTTTCTTTTTCTATGGTTCATCGACATCAGTAACATGCTGACCACAAAGGCTGCAAATAACAAGAGTTTGGTTGTCACTTCTTAGATTTTTGAAAGTATTAGCAAGGCAATATACCCTATTAAATTTTGGAATGAAACCATTAGTGGCAACGTTTAGGTGCGCCTTTTGTATAATTTTAGATAAAGTTTATACTGGCGAAGATGATCAGAAAAACAATTGCACCCCGAAACAACTGGCAGGCAGAAGTAGAAAAATTGGGCTTTGGTTTTCATACAACCAATGTGCCGTATTGGGATGAAAGCGCCTACTACGAATTTAGTATGAACGAGGTATTGAAAATTGAAAAGGCTACAGCAGAGTTATGGGATCTATGCCTCGGAGCAGTGCAACATGTAATGGACAATAGCCTTTATAGCAAATTCAATATACCGCAATGGCTGATACCGTATATAGAAAAAACGTGGTCAGAAGATCATGCTGCGATCTATGGTCGCTTTGATTTTTGCGTAAAGGATGACCAGATTAAACTGCTTGAGTTTAATGCAGACACACCTACGGGCCTATACGAAGCCGGCATTGTGCAATGGTTCTGGTTACAGGATTTTGATAAGAGTAAAGACCAGTTCAACAGTATTCACGAAAAGCTGATTGCCTACTGGAAGTACTTAAAGACTTACCTCTATCCGGCTCCTGTACACTTTACTTGTCTTAAAGAAACCCTTGAAGACCTTACTAACACCGAGTACATGCGCGACTGTGCTATACAAGCCGGCCTCGAGACAAAATTGATTTTTGTAGATGATATCGGGTGGGATGATCACGCAAGGATGTTTGTTGATATGGAAGACGAGCCAATGAAAAATGTGTTCAAGCTATACCCATGGGAATGGATTATGTCAGATGAATTTGGAGTAAATATACTGCTTGATGCAAACCGTGCTTTTTGGATAGAACCTGCATGGAAAATGCTTTTATCTAATAAAGCGATTCTTCCAATTCTCTGGGAATTATACCCTGATCATCCCAACTTGCTGCCTGCATATTTC